>CAYXPG010000109.1:0-6534 GCA_964467205.1 uncultured Pirellulales bacterium
AACAAGGGTGTGAAGTAATTGAAGAACCACAAGGGAAATACTGATGGGGGGTTTACTCTAATCGAGCTGATGATAGTAATTGTTATCGTCGGCGTTCTTGCATCGGTAGCAATTCCAGTTTTTCGCGGCCGAATCAACGAGGCCAAATGGTCTGAAGGCAAGGTTATGATGGGCACTGTAGCCAGAGCCATACGTGCCTATCATGGAGAAAAAGGCCCAACCGGCCCGCCGCCACAACGAGCCTCGGCACCAGCACCACAGGGCTGGGCTTTAATCCCGGTGACCTGGCAGGAGCTTTCGTGAGCAAGAGCTTTAACTTAAAGAGTAATACCAGCATTGTTTTCATCCCTGGGGTTTGGCCAGCCGATATAATAGATGAAGCAAATACGTACTTGATGAAGCGATGGTGGGAAGAAAACTAAAGATATAACTTTGCACCTGGTGCTCAAGGCAAAACTGAAAAATTCGATAGAGGTGCCCTATGACTGACAGGCGGCTTCAACACTCTAAGGGTGTATCACTCATCGAGATAATGATTGCAATTGCCGTTATTCAGGTTGCGATAGTGGGGACATCTGCATACAGATACTACTCCATTCTCGACACTCACAAAGCTACGGCGAGGATAACGGCTGCAAGAATTACACTGCTGTTTTGTGAGAACTGGCGAGGCGTCAAAGGCGCAGAAGACTATGACCCGGCAACCTATTCCGACGTAGGGCTGACAATCACCACAGGCAATGGTCCTGATGCGCCCGAAGGATTTACCAGCCTGGGAAGCTACACGGTTATATCCAGTGGTTTCACCTACTATGCCACCCTCTCATGGAAAGATGTCGATACTGAGTTGAGAGCTTTGAATGTTATCGTGGTCTGGGCACAAAAGTTTCAGGGCGAAGGCAGCTTCGAAAATGCAGACAAGAGCTTTAAACTGAGAACTTATGCATACAGGCCTAATTAAAATTCACAGGGGATATGAGCGGCTATGCCGAAAAAGAAACTTACAACTCATCAGGGCTTTACGATAACTGAGCTGATGGTAACTACTGTCATATCAGTCATAGTTGTTTCGGGAATATCGGTTTTGCTGGTTGACGGCCAGCGAGGATGGAACACTATGTATAACCTTGTATACTCGGATGTAGTAACCGACGGCTATGTCGCGAGAAAATCTTTCGACTCCGTGATGCGCAAAGCAAGCAGGGAAAAGTATTTGCTCGACGACGGCGGAAGCTGGATTGAGATTTATTACTACGCAGATGATGATTCGTCCGTCCTTGACCGTTATGCCCGTTTTTTTAAAAACAATAGCGAACTCAATATTGAGTACGGCCGGCTGGAACCAAGGGAAACACTGGACATCCAGACTATCTGTTCAAATGTATCCCATTGCACTTTCAAGGCGGCTGGTCAGTCAGCCCAGATGACACTGACGCTCGATGACGGTTCGCAGACAATTACTGTTGTCTCATCAGCTGTTATGCACAATAAATAGCAGAATATTTGATAAAATATGCAGAGACAAGGCGAAATATGAACACAACACCACAGTCAAGAAAATCCGGGTCTGCATTAATTCTGGTACTGTTTGCAGTTGTAATACTGTCGATAATGGGTCTGGGGTTACTGACTCTTGCACTGAACAGTCGCATATTCGCTATACGGACTGCCTCCGACATTAAAGCACGGTGCGCCGCCGATGCCGGACTGACAAAAGCGCTCTTCGAGATGAACAAGCAATTGAAAGTTAAACCCTGGTCAGATGATTACCTGCCGGAAGCGGTGGATGAGATTTTGCTAAGTAATGATAATACAACTTTTACATACACTGTTACTGGAAACGTAAGTGATGGCTATGTCATCGAATCTACCGGCAAATCAGGGCATACCGAAAAGACTGTAAGAAGCGTTTTGCAGCTCCATGGAGCATTTGAGTGTCCAATTTTCGCGGAGGATGATATTGACCTGAAAAACGGAACTATAGTAGACTGGCTTAATTTCACCGAGGAAGATGGAAATTTAAAAATCGGTACTAACAGCACCGAAGAAGCGGCGGTTGATGCCAAAATGGGAGTAACAATAAACGGCGATGTGGCCGTAGGGTTCGGCGGAGACCCGGATACGGTTATTTCCGCCAGTCACGCCACAATCACAGGGGACACTTATGCTATGACAGAAAGACAGGTACTTACCCCGGTAACAGTGCCGGAGTGGCTTGAGTCTACGCTAAGTGCTGGAACCATAGAAAACGATACGACGATAGCCGTTTCCGGGAAATATGACGAAATCAACCTTGGCAACAGTGAAACAATTATAATTGACGGCGAGGTTACTCTTTATATTATTGGTGACATAACCCTTGACAATTCTGCCGAGCTGCAGGTGGTCGGCGAAGGCACAAATCCCAATGCTTCTTTGATTATCTATCTCGGGGGAGATTTCGAAGGCAAAAATGAAAGCAGTATTAACAATATGACCGAAGACGCAACAAAAGTCAAAATATACGGTCTTGATAGCTGCGAAAGTATGCTTTTCAAAAACAGTTGCGATTTATATGGAGCTATTTATGCCCCAAATGCAGATGTAATATTTTCCAATTCCGCCAATGCATTTGGGTCTGTTGTGGCCGAGAGTTTCGAGCAAAAAAACTCTGCCACGTTTACCTATGATGCCCTCCTGAGAAACGCAAGCGTAAATGACGAGGGTGTCCGTTTCGTAATCAAACAGTGGAATGAGTGGTAATTAAAAAACTGCCGGATATGAAACCGGCCATTTCAAAACAGACAATAAAATGCACTTCCTGTATTTGTCTCCGATTCAAAGCTTATGACCGATAACTACCCAAAAGCTCTTTTGAAATAATTATCACCTTTTTTATTCTGCCGGTCTGGCCCTTGTTTAGCCCGCCAAATGCTCAAAATTCTTATTTAGCACCACAAATAACAATAATTATAAGACCCACCTCTTAAAACCATCCCTGCGTAGCTGCCCTATCGACACATTGTAATTTCTAAGTAAAACCCCTATTTTTTTAAGCCGATTATAAAGTACGCATTTGAAGCTCGGGTTATGTCTTTATAGGGTATTACATAACATAATTAGCAATGCTTTTAACAAAGATTACATCCTGCAGTTTTTTGAAAAAGCAAGGCCATGATAGCCGGCCAAGATGGAAAACTCAGATTGAAAGGCTTCTAAACTTGAATCAGATTAAAAGGCTTCTAAACTTGAACTGGAAAGAACTACTTGACATCAGGCAAAGCGAGGTTCTGGGGCTTGATATTGGCTCATCTACAGTCAAGCTAATCCAGATGCGCAAAGACAACGGCGATTATAAAGTTGCTGCGGCGGGCATAGCTGAGATTGCAAACGAGACCGAGGACAAAAGCCAAATAGAAACAAACATCACCAAAGCGATTCACAAATGCTTTCAGTCGGTGAGCGTTAAGACGAACCTGGCAGTCTGCAGTGTATGCGGTCCGGAAGTCGCGGTGCGCTATTTTAAGTTTCCTTCCCTGCAAACGGAAGAAATACCGGGAGCAATACTGCTCGAAGCAGAGCAGGTTTGCCCCTTTAATATCGGCGAAAGTGCCGTTGAGTATCAACTGATACCCAACGGAGACAATAACATCAGCGGCGTTTTTGTAGCAGCTACAAACAACCTGATAAAAGCAAAAAGACAGCTTGTCAAAAATGCCTCCCTTAACAGCGTTCTGATGGACGTTGACGGACTGGCGCTGCTGAACTGCTTAAGTCAATACGAAAACGCCGGAACCACAGGTGCAACAGCAATTCTGAATGTGGGCAGCAGATTTACAAACCTGGCTATTATAGGTGATAATTCTTTGCCGTTTGTTCGGGATATATCCTATGCCGGCAATGACATTGTTAAAAAAATCGCTGAAGAAAATGAAGTTTCACAAGAGACCGTCAGCAAAATTCTGTCCGGCGAGGAAGGCGCAGGCCTGTTACAAAAGGAAGTTTCGCAAGAGACCATCAGCAAAATTCTGTCCAGCGAGGAAGGCGCCGGCCTGTTACAAAAGGAGCTTGATGACAGCTTCGCCAATGCCTGCCAAAAACTGGTTGATGATGTTGCCGATACTCTGCGATATTACATGGCTCAGGAGAAATCCGGCTTTGTCGAAAAGGTATTTGTCTGCGGCGGTTTCTCGCTCGTCAAAGGATTCGTTGAGCTTCTGGACAATCAACTTCCAACCGCTGCTGTGTTGTGGAACCCATTTGACAAAATCGCACAGGATAAACATTTGCAGGGAAAAGAAGTGCTCAAGGAAAACGGTCCCGCAATGGCGGTAGCAGCCGGGCTTGCAATGAGGTCCATCTAATCCGAACCGTTAAGCAAAAATGGAAAACACGAAAGATAAAATATTGTTCACAATAGATTTGTTAAAAGGACAGGGCATTCCAATAAAGAGCAAGCCCGAAGGCATAGTCGTTGCCGCAACGGCTTTTGCAATACCTGCTGTCATCGCAATAGTGATGTTAGGCTGGTATCTGAGCACCAGCGCCTCAATATCCATACAGAAGCAGAAAATATCCAGCTACGAGGAAAAAATTTCCAAACTGTCAAAAGCGGTAGAGTTGTATAATTCATTCGAAGAAGAAAAAGGGGCCGTAAATAACTGTCTGTCGGAAGTTTCTTCCTCCATCAAAAAACACACACAATGGTCTCCGGTTCTGGTAATGCTCGTAAAAAATATGCCGGATTCGTTGGTCTTAAAAGAGCTTGAAGTAAAACGTCGTTCCACAAAAGTGAAGGTGCCCCAAAAAGACAATCCTCAAATGATGGTTGATGTCAGCGTTCCTGTGGAAACACTGCATATAACTGTCAGTGGAAATATACGAAATAGCAGCGACAAAGCAGTCAGGCTGTTCAGAGACCGCGTTCGCTCTTCAGATTTACTCAGAGAAAAGCTCGAAGATATCATAGTTTCACAGGAACTTAACACTCCTAAGAGTCGAGACACAGTCTCTTACGACATAGATTGCATTTTTAAACCCAAATTATAGCAGGTCATTTATGAAACCGATTCATAAAAAATATCTGACGACAGTATCCCTAATATGGTCGGCCTTTGTGGTGCTGTTTATAATCGCATATCTGTTCTTACTGACCCCACAGAGAAAGACCAAAAAACAAATAGAACAACAGCTTGCGGAAAAGGAGAAAATTTACAACTCTGCTCAAGAAATGGCACAGGAAGAAACCAAAATTAAGCTGAATGAACAAGTCGAAAGTTTACAAAACACACTGAAGGATTTTGTTATTGATTTCGAAGATTCGGCCAATTTAACTTTCGATATAAGTCAAATTGCAAATGAGAAAAATGTCGACTCGCTCAGCATTAAAACAAGAGACAAACAAAAACACAGAGATACAACGAAATCAACTCTTGAATATATACAGGAAAACCATACTGACATCAGTTTCACTGCAAGCTTTAATCAATTTGCCGCTCTATTAAATGCTCTGGAGAGACATCAGCGGCCGGTCATCTTTGTGGATAACTTCTCAATAATGCATTCAAGGAAGAACATTACCGGCAATGAGGCAGCTATGAACATATCATTTTTTGTCAAAAAACGACGGGACGGTTGATGGAATTTATTACTGATGAATAAGGACTGAAAAAGGCACCAAAAATAATCAATAGAAAATAATGAACTTATTCAGTTTTATGGAATAAAAATGAGAACGATAGCAATAGCAAATCAGAAAGGCGGTTGTGGCAAAACAACCACTGCAGTGAATCTTGCGGCCGCATTGGCTGAAAAAGGCAACAGGACGCTCATAGTTGACCTCGACCCCCAGGGCCACACCACACTTGGATTTGGCTATGACCCTGACGCTCTGGAAAAAAGCGTTTATGATGTCCTTATTAACCAACAGGTTCCAATTTCCAAAGTGATAATCAGTACAAAATTTGATTTGCTGGACCTGGCGCCAAGCAATGTCCTGCTTTCAGGCGCTGAGCTTGAGTTGGCGGCCATACCCGGAAAAGAACTGGTCTTAGCTAAACAGCTACAAACGATAAACAACGAATATGATATATGCGTTATCGACTGCCCGCCGTCGATTGGAATGCTGACCCTCAACGCACTTATCGCCAGCACCGATGTAATTGTACCCGTTCAGGTGCATTACTATGCAATGGAAGGATTGAAACAACTGTTCGAAACCGCGAACATTATCAGAGAAAACTTCTATCCCAATACCGTAAGAATTCTCGGCCTGCTGCTGACTTTTGTCGAAAACACAACCATTTTCAGCAGACAAATTCAACAGCAAATGCGGGAATTCTTCGGCAGTCTTGTATTTGATACGGTTATTCACAAAACCGTAAGGCTGGCTGAAGCACCAAGTGCGGGCGAACCCGTACTGACTTATGCACCAAAAAGCAGAGGGACTGAAGAATACAGGGCTTTAGCGGATGAGATAATCAACGGCAGACCTTTGGCTTCGGAAAAGATGAGTGATGATGAGACCGCAGAGGAGAAAATAAGCATCGAGAAAGT
>CAYXPG010000110.1:0-2540 GCA_964467205.1 uncultured Pirellulales bacterium
GCCCCAATTCGAGCTTTACAAGATACAGCCTACATCAAAATATCGGTGAGAGTAAGTGTGTACTTTTTCTAAAAAAAACTAAGATTGCAAATTCCTGCGTGCAGCAGAGCCTGAACAAGGTGAGTGCTTTTTATCGGGCGTGGATTTTTTTGGCCGGTTGAAACCGTAGACCACTGGATGATATCCAGGCCGGTGTGGATGCGCCGGCCCACAGTTTTACCCGGAAGGAATTCCTCGAAAAGGCCGGCCTCAAAACTACGCGCCGTTACAGGTTTTCTCGTACGTATTTGACGGCGTTGTTGAAGATTGTCATTCCGTCGCCGTCTGCTCTGTCCTTTAATCGCGACCAATGCGGATGCTGAGTTGGCCGAACGTGCCTTTCGGGGTGGGGCATAAGCCCTAAGACTCTGCCGGTGGTATCTGTCAGGCCGGCTATGGAACCCACCGAGCCGTTTGGATTAACAGGGTAGGGGCCTTCCCGGCCGTTTTCATCTACATACTTAAATGCGATTTGTCCCTGGGACTTCAATTTTTCCAGGGCAGTGTCATCTTTGGTAACAACCTTGCCCTCGGCGTGTGCTATCGGCAGATAGATTTGCCTGCCCGGGTCGATGAAAATGCACTTTTCTGTTTGGGGTGTGAGGTATACCCATCTGTCCTCGAATTTGCCACTATCATTGTAAGTTATGGTAACGCTGTCCTGGCTTTCGGCCTTATCGCTGCCCGGCAGGATTCCCGCCTTGACCAGCACCTGGAAGCCGTTGCAGATTCCAAGCGCCAACTTGCCGGCATCAATAAATTTTTGTACTGGCTCTGCCAGATGGTGTATGACTTGATTGGCCAGTATCTTGCCCGCAGCTACGTCATCGCCGTAGCTAAAGCCGCCGGGAAAAACTATTATCTGGAACTGGTCGAGTGTACTTTTGTCTTCGATTATCCTGTTTATGTGCATACGCTGGGCCTTTGCTCCTGCCAACTCAAGGGCGTACTCTGTTTCCATATCGCAGTTTATGCCCGCCGCCCGAACAACTATTGCTTTGACTCTTGCCATTTTGTTGCTTTTACCTTTTTATTTTTTCATTTGTTAGGCTTGTTTATAATATTTTTTTGCTATTTTGGTTACCCTAACAATAAATTCAGTTTTGCCTTTTGTATATGCGATTCTATCGTTTGGGTAATCATTTGCTAAACGCAACTTCAAATCTTGATACTCTTTTGTAACGTTCGGATGTTCGATTAAGTAATCTCGGAAGAGCAATCTTTCCCAGTGCTCGAAATCGCTTTCTACCATATGAATATGATGGGTGCGGTTTCCTTTTGAATCTCGTTTTATGAACCAGGCATAGAATGGTGGAGTGTCATCCCCAAAAGTTGGCCTCCAAAAGTAGTCATATCCCTGCTTCTCCAAAAAGGGGACAATTTTCCGTTTTGTTTCTTCTAAGGATGTGACTTCCACCAAAATATCTATAATAGGTTTTGCAGATAAATTTGGGACCGCCGTGCTCCCAAAATGCTCAATTTTTTTAATTATATCATTGGGCAGACAACTCAAAAGGTGCTTTTTTTCCTGCTCGAACATTTGGGGCCAATCAATATTATATTGGCTAATTGCGACACCTTCCTGCAAGGCTTTTTTGATACGTTCTTCAAGAGTTTCCATTTTCTTTTACTATCTCAACTTACCAATCAAGGGGCTTCTGCCAGGCCTTTTTCATCACAATTATATCCAGGTCTATTACTGTTTTGCCGTCTTCTGCTTTTATGGTAAGTGTCTTTTCTCCTGTTACCTTCCCGATCTGTCCGAAGGGTAAGTTGAGGCACAGCTTTGCAAAGGCATCGTAATTTTCCGGCTCAACTTCCACGACATAGCGAGAGTTTGATTCGCTAAATAGTTGAGTATCTGTTCGTGAGCAGTCTTTGCTTTTCGGCAGTCCGCGAAGGTCTGCTTCTATACCGAGTCCACCGGCAAAGGCCATCTCTGCAAGTGCAACGGCCAGGCCACCCTCGGAGCAGTCGTGACAACTGACTGCAAGGTCCTGTGCAATTGCGTTGGAAATCCTTTCGGCGATTTTGGGAGCTGTCTCGAGGTTTACCGTCGGGACATTGGCTCCGAGATGGCCGTTGATTTTGTAATAGTGCGAGCCGCCCAGTTCGTTCTTTGTTTCGCCGACTACGAACAGCAGATTGGAGGCCCTCTTGACATCCATTGTTACGCATTTATTGACGTCATCAACTATCGATATCGCGCTTATCAAAAGTGTCGATGGGATGGATATTTGTGTTCCATCTTCGCAGGAAAATTCATTGTTTAGCGAATCCTTGCCGGAGATAAATGGTGAGTCAAAGGCGATTGCACCGTCGTGGCAGGCCTGGGATGCCCGCACCAATGGGCCGAAAGTTTCAGGTTTCGTACAGTTGCCCCAGGAGAAATTATCGAGCAGTGCAATCCTGTCTGCCCGTCCGCCTACACATATCAGATTTCTGATTGCCTCGTCGATACCGGCCAGCGCCATCCAATAGGGGTCTATATCGCCGTAGAG
>CAYXPG010000110.1:2640-6448 GCA_964467205.1 uncultured Pirellulales bacterium
TTGCCTCGTCGATACCGGCCAGCGCCATCCAATAGGGGTCTATATCGCCGTAGAGCGGATTCATTCCACAACTGATAGCAAGACCTCTATCGGAATCGAACTTTGGCCTTATCACCGCTGCATCGCTGGGGCCGTCATTCTTTATACCGGTCAGGGGCTTTACGACCGAGCTGCCCTGGACCTCGTGGTCGTATTGACGGATTACCCATTCCTTACCGGCGACGTTGTAAGACGAAAGGATTTGCAGAAGCTCATCGTTATAATTATCTTTTTCAGCTATGCTCGGCTCGCTGAGTGCGGGAGTGTTCCAGACTGCCTTGCGTGAATACTTTGGCACGCCGTCGTGCAGGAAATCCATATCCATTTCGGCGACTTTTTGGCCGTTGTACCTGAGTATCAGTTTTTTATCGTCCGTGAATTTGCCTATTACGGTTGATTCGACATTTTCAGAATCGAAGATTTTCTGTATTTCTTTTACGTTTTCGCCCTTGACGGCTATGACCATTCTCTCCTGTGCTTCACTAATCCAGATTTCGGCATAGTTAAGGCCGGCATATTTTAAGGGGACTTTTTCCAAATTGACTTCTGCGCCGAGGTCCTTGCCCATTTCACCTACCGCGCTGCTCAGTCCGCCGGCTCCGCAATCTGTAATTGCCTCGTAAAGGCTCGCCTCGTTTGCCTGAAGCAGTACGTCGAGCATTTTCTTTTCCGTTATCGGGTTGCCGATTTGGACGGCGTGAGAAAAGATTGCTTCGTACTCGTGGGTTATTTCTCCGCTTGAAAAAGTTGCTCCGTGTATCCCATCCCGCCCTGTCTTGCCGCCCACTACAATAATAATATTTCCGGGCTGTGGGTTCTTGAAGCATTTATTCTTGTCCATTATGCCGATGTTGCCGCAGTAGACCAGCGGATTACCGAGGTATCTTTCGTCGAAATAAATTGCACCGTTGACGGTCGGTATTCCCATTCTGTTGCCGTAGTCACGGACGCCGGCTACAACACCTTTCATAATCCTTCTCGGATGCAGGACTCCTTTGGGTATGTCTTCGAGTTTCTTGTCGGGCGGGCCGAAACAAAATATGTCTGTGTTGGCGATGGGCCTTGCCCCCATGCCCGTTCCCATCGGGTCACGAATGACGCCGCCAATACCCGTAGCTGCTCCGCCGTAAGGGTCAAGTGCGGAAGGGCGATTATGTGTTTCGACCTTAAAACAAACTGCTGAATCCCTGTCAAATTCCACTACGCCGGCGTTGTCGACAAAGACGGATATGCACCAGCTTTTGTTAAGTTGTTTGGTGGCTTTGAAAATAGTGTCTTTTAACAGGTTATCAAAATGTAGCTGCCGGCCGTCGATTGACATATCTACCGAGCTTTTGAGCGTTTTGTGGACGCAGTGCTCGCTCCAGGTCTGGGCAAGTGATTCCAGTTCAACGTCTGTGGGTTCTCGGCCGAGTTCGCGATAGTGTTTCTGAATTGTCTGCATCTCGACCAGATTCAAAAACAGGTCCTTTTCTTTACTCAGCGCTGTTAAGCCCTCATCGTCAAGGTCGCAGATTGGCCAATGTATTATCTGCATTTCGTATGGTTTTAGATGTGGGCCTGGTGGTTCAGCTTCGCTTCCGATTATTACTGTCTCGATGACATCGTTGGCCAGGATTTTCTTTGCGATGGTGTCGGTCTGGCTTTGGGTAATATCGCCGAGGAGGACATACTTTCGTGCGGTTCGAACATTGCCGGTTTTGACGCCCATATCGGCCATTGCCGCCATTACGGACTCGGCTACCGGGTCGGTGACGCCGCTTTTCAAATGCACCTCGATTAGCGTTGCCTTTGCCAGGCCGGCCGGCGGACCGCTTCTGCCTATATAATACTCTTCGCAAACAGGGTCGGTCAGAAGCTCTTTGCCTACGCGCTGCGCAGAATCATCATTGGAATCGGCCTCAATCAGAAAGACTTTAGCCGACTGAACCGCTTCGACCGAACTGATGCCCAGCTCTTTTATCTCTTCGAGTACGCTGTTACCATGCACGTCGGAAAAGCCGGGCCGATTAAAAACCTCGAAACGCCATTGCCTCACGATATTATTTCCCTCTTTTTTATTTTGTAGTTTATCAATGCCCTGCGTTTCCTTCTTGCCGCCTCAAGCAGGTTTTCGATTTGTTTTTTATTTTGACCTTTTATTGCTTTTTTTAGCTTCGTTAGCTCGCCGATGATGTTATCGATACCTCTGGCGGTATTGTCAGCATTTGTCAACAATACGTCAGCCCAGATATTAGCCGGCCCCGATGCTATTCTTGAGGTGTCTATAAAACCTTTGCCGGCAAATTTTAATTCCTTGCTGTTGTTGGAATTTATCAATGCCGCCGCTACTACGTGCGGCAGATGGCTTAAATTTGCAAAAATTCTGTCGTGGGCTGCAGGTGTCATTAACTTCACGCAGCATCCAAGGTCGGCCCAAAATCTCTTTAGTGTTTGTACCGCCCGGCGGTCGGTTTTTTTTGTCGTTGTCAAGATGCAAGTTGTCTGGTCAAACAAATCATCTCTGGCAAATTCGACGCCCCTTTGTTCCGAGCCGGCAATTGGATGTGAGCCGACATAGTGAACGGTTTTCGGCAGCTTTTTGGCTGCCCAGCGGTGGGGCGACACTTTTGTCGAGCCGATGTCGGTAACAATCCAGCCGGTCGGCAGCGTATCGCCGATTGTGCTAAAGATTTTCTCAAATGTGTGTATAGGCGTGGCCAGGATGACAAGGTCTGCGCCGGACACACTCTGGTGTATGTCGTCGGCGATTTTGGTCGCTGCTGCCAACCGTCTTGCTTTAGCGCGGGTAGAAGGGCGGTGGGTGTAACCTACCGCTTTTACGCCGGGTAAAGAGCGTAAAATCCTTAAAGTTATCGACCCGCCTAAAAGACCAAGTCCTATTACAGTTATTTGCCTTAACTCTTTCATAATCAAGACCTTATGAAAATATGTCTCGGAACAGAGTTCGCTAAAAACTATCGTATTGAACACCAGATGTCAATTTTTTTCTTTGATTTGTGTTGTCAAAATGTTAATATTTTAGTCTTTAGATAAAAAAGCCAACGGATATGGCGAAAAAAAGGACGTCCCGCCCGCTGTTTGTGGGTAGGCTTTTTTTGTGACCTTTTTCGCCGTGTGGCCGTGTTTATATTTTTTGTATACGCGGCGAAGCCGGATACGCTAATAATTAAAATGCCTGATGTTGATAATAAAATCAGATGTGGTGACCATCTTGAGTTCGAGGAAAAAGTGGCCGGCCTTGACCGCCAGATGAATGAGCTGCGCAGGCTCACCTCAATCAAAGGTATTGACTATTCCGCAGAGGTTCGCCGGCTCCAGCGAGAGCAAGTCGCTGAATTGAAACGAATCTATTCAAAGCTGACCGCCTGGCAAACCGTTCAGGTGGCACGTCACCCGAAGAGACCACTTCTACCCGACTATCTTAACCTGATGGTAAAAGATTTTCGCGAATTCCACGGCGACAGATGCTTCGGCGACGACCGCGCAATCATAACAGGATTTGGGCAGATAGGCAGAGGGAAAGTATTGGTTATCGGTCAAAACAAAGGTAAAGACACAAAGGAAAAGGTTGCGTGTAATTTCGGATGTCCCAATCCCGAAGGTTATCGCAAGGCATTAGTCAAAATGAAATTCGCTGAAAAGTACGGCATTCCTGTCGTTACTCTCATTGACACTCCGGGTGCTTATCCGGGCGTTGGTGCTGAAGAACGAGGCCAGGCCCAGGCAATAGCCACAAATCTCATAGAGATGTCACGTTTAAGAGTGC
>CAYXPG010000111.1:0-6442 GCA_964467205.1 uncultured Pirellulales bacterium
GCCGCTTGGGCCTTTTTCAGCGTGATAGGCACGTATAGCGGTCGCTATACTGCCCATCATCGCCTTGCCTTCCGACCACTTGGCAGCGTCGATTCTACCACGTAGAATCGGAATGGCCACTGCAGCCAGAATGCCGACGATAAGAATTACTACCATCAGCTCAATCAGTGTGAAGCCTTTTCTACTTTCCATCTCAATTTCTCCTAAAAAAAGTTTTGAAATTATCTGCCTTATACCTGCCAAAACAAGTATCCGTTAGCTTTAATTTATCATAGTTACAATCGACCAAACTTGCCGGCGACTGTATTACTTTTTATCTTTGGGTTCCCATTTTGCGACTTATTGCACCTGTGGCAGAGCCAAAATGGGGTCCCGTGTACTACCCTTTTATGTCAGACATCGTAAATATGGGCAGATACAGTGCCAGAACAACGACCAATACAATCGCTCCAACCGTAACAATCATTATTGGCTCAAGCAGGCTCATTACAGTTGTTATGGTTGTATCTACCTTGCGTTCATAGTAATCGGAGGTCCTCTCCAGAACCTGGGATATCGAGCCGCTTTGTTCACCAACCTGTACCATTTTGATTAGCATATTGGGAAAAAAGCCGGTAGTAGCCATACTGGCGGAGATGCTCTCGCCCTCGACAATGTGCTCTCGGGATTGTTTTATCGCATCCTTTATGATATCGTTGCGAGTCATCTCACTGAGAATATCGAATATTTCAAGCACTGAAACCCCGGAAGCAACTAACATTGACATTGTCTTGGAGAACATCGCAACAAAGGCTTGGCTGAATATCGAGCCCAGCAGCGGTATTCTAAGTGCGAGTCTGCTGAGTAAATAATGGCCTCTTTTAGTTTTTGAGCACCAAATACCCAGAATGATTAACAGGATAATTGAGCCGATAATGTAGTGGAGCTGGAATCGCATCAAATCATAAAAACCCATAAACGCCCGTGTGAAAGCAGGAAGCTCACCTCCGATTTGGTCGAATATGGTGGTGAATCGTGGGACAATAAAGGCCATTATGAATATAACTATCAGCACGATAAATGATAATACGAATGTGGGATAGGCCGTCGCAGCCTTGACTTTTTTCTTCAGTTTGTCGCGAGTGTCAAAATACTCGGCTACCCTGTGAAGCGCTTCTGCAAGATTACCGCCGGTTTCACCCGATAATATGATAGCACAGCAGAGATTGTCAAATACCTTGGGAAATTCCCCAAGGCTCTCCGAAAAAGGCTGACCTTTCAGCACTTTTTCCAGTACCTTTTTCAGGACGTCCTGGAGCTGCGAATTCTCGATATCTTCCGAAACGGCCTCTAAAGCTTCGGTAATAGGAATTCCTCCCTCTACCATTGTAGTCAACTGCCAACACAGTGCCGCCAGTTCTGCTGATTTAATGCGTTTTCGTTGTGATTTTACCTTGACTTTTTTGTTTGCCGTCGTAATTTCGTTGATAGAGATTGGAGTAAAACCCTGCTCACGAAGCCAGTTAAGTACGTCGTTGGAGGAAATCGCCTGTAGAAATCCCTGCTTTTGAGCCCCTGATACATCACGAGCAATATAACTGTAGTTTTTCATTTAATAGCTCATCCCAGGAAAAAACCAAAAACCGTATTTTTGCGTTTCAATTGTTGAGAAGCAAATCTGTTGATTTACACCTTTTATCCGCTTTCTTAATCGGTGTCTAAAAACCTTCGGTTTAGAAAAAAATGGATAGTCAGCTTATAAAAACCGCTATTTTAAGGGTTCCCATTTTGCGACTTATTGCAAAATGGGATCCCTAATATACCCAAAACCCGCTTTTTTGTTTGTTGAAAAAAGCGCTACCCCCTTTAAGATGATATGGTTGAGGATTTGCTGTTTCAGACAGTTCATACAGGAAGTATTATTGCCCCTCTTTATTATGCTTTTATAGTTTCCGTAAATGCTACTCGCAGCACTTCCTCAGCGGTGGTTAAGCCCTGCAGGGCTTTATTTACACCACTTTCAAGCAGTCCGCCATATCCTTTTTGTCGTGCCAGCGCTCTTATTTCCGACTCATTTGCGCGTTCAATGAGTTTTTCACGGAAATCGTTGTCCATAACTAAGAATTCAAATATTGGTAATCTCCCGAGATACCCTGTGTCTCCACAGTTTTTGCATCCCCGGCCGTGATAAAAGACAGCGTCCCTGGCCTTTTTAGGGTCAATCTTCAAATGCTTAAGGGCCTGTTCACTAAGACTGACAGGCTCTTTACAGTTTTCACAAATTTTTCTTACCAGTCTTTGAGCGACGATTAAGTTTAGTGATGAAGCCAGTAGAAACGATTCCACTCCCATATATACCAGTCTGCTTATTGCGCTGGGCGCATCGTTTGTATGGAACGTGGTCAGCACCAAATGGCCCGTCAAAGATGCCTTTATCGCAATCTCAACCGTTTCCTTGTCTCTGATTTCACCGACTAAAATTATGTCCGGGTCCTGTCTTAGGATAGCCCGGAGGCAGGATGCAAAATTGAGGTCGATTTCGGGCTTTACCTGAGTCTGGTTAATCCCCGCAAGACGATATTCGACAGGGTTTTCGACCGTCGTAATATTTTTCGTAGGGTCTTTGAGGTATCGAAGTGCCGAGTATAAAGTCGTACTTTTGCCGCTGCCGGTCGGCCCGGTGATAATTATAATACCGTGTGGTTGAGACAATATGCTCTTAAACTCTACAAGAAGTTCGGGTTCGAAACCGAGCTGGTCCAGGTCGTGGTTTACCGCAGATGTATCCAGAATTCGCATCACGACTTTTTCGCCGTATATTGTCGGAAGCATTGATACCCGAACATCTATCTCTCTGCCGGTGGCTTTCATTTTGAATCGGCCGTCCTGGGGCAGCCTGCGCTCGGCAATGTCCATTTTTGCAAGAATCTTGATTCTTGTGATTACAGCAGCCTGCATCTTCCGGGCCGGTGGAACCATCTCACGGAGCATCCCGTCCACTCGCATACGAATCATCATTGATTTTTCCTGCGGTTCGATATGAATGTCGCTTGCTCTGCTTTTGACCGCATGACTAAGCAGAAGGTCAACAAAACGAATTACAGGCGCCTTTGTAGCTGCACTGCTGACATCTTCTTCTACCTCATCTTGTTTCTGAGGCTCTTCGGTCTCAACTTCGAGTTCTACGAGGTCGCGAAGCCGTTGTTCTTCGACATCAGAACCATGGAAAATTGCCTCTATGGCCTGGCTAATTTCCTCGGCAGAACTAATCACCACTTTTATCTGACGCTTTATCTTCAGCGTGATTGTGTCTATTGCTATGACGTTGAGCGGGTCTGCCATTGCAATGATAATCTTGTCATCTTCCTCGCCGATAGCCAGAAGACAGAAGCGCTTGGCAATGCTCTCAGGCAGGATTCGAGCAGTATTTATATCTATTTCAGAAATATTGTCGAGCCGGACGTATTCCATTGAGAGGTGCTCGGCCAGGGTGCGGGTAACGTCCTCAGCGTTGAGCTTTTCCTGACTGACCAATACGTCACCGAGCCGACCGCCGTGCTCACGCTGCTCGTTTAGTGCTTCGATTAATTCTTTGCGGGTTATTAGCCCCTTTGAGACCAGTAACTCGCCGAAGAAATGGTCTCCATTTGTTTTTGATGCATTAAGAGTATTGGGGGTATTTTGTACAGCTTTCATTATTTTTCCAATCTCATCAATTCGTTGCTGTTTATCAGGTATTCACCTCGATGAACTGCAAACAATTATGTAAGCGGTGTCTGCTCTTTCTTTAGAAAGATGCCGGCCGCAAAATCTAAGGAATTGAGCTTGCTTTTCACCACCTTGTCATTACTTAAAATATAAGTTAAAAATCGCCAAAAGCAAAAAATTAAAAATAAATTTGATATGGTAAATAATCTTGAAATCAACCTGTTCTTTTCTATTTTGGTTTTTGAGTCTGCGTAGCTTTTTGTCAGAAACAGTTTTATGGGACGAGCAGCAATTTACCGGCAAGGTAGATATCGCAGTTTTTTTTGTAATTTTTTTTAATACGGCAGGCTAAACAATTTTTTCCTTGATATCGGCATAACCGATATTTTTGTTAGAATTATGTTCGAATCTGTTGTAAAATAAGTAATTAGGCAAGTTAAGAGATAAAGGCAGGCCGCAGCTTGTATTTGGAATAGGCAGGCCCGCAATTAGAGTCCCCTCTGCCTGATTTTATTCTTTTGATGAGGAAGTGGTAAGGATAAATGAGTTCTAAAAAAGGTTCTTATAAGTTTAGTGAAATTGAGAAAAAGTGGCAGCAGTTCTGGCAAAAGAACAAGATGTTTAAGGCGAATGACTGTGATGATTCCAAACCCAAATATTATGTGCTGGATATGTTTCCCTACCCCAGCGCGCAAGGCCTGCACGTTGGTCATCCGGAAGGCTATACGGCAAGCGATATAGTCGCCAGATATAAACGAATGGGGGGATTCAACGTTCTGCATCCTATGGGCTGGGATGCATTCGGCCTGCCGGCTGAACAGTACGCGGTCCAGACCCGTACACACCCTGCGAAAACAACGCAAAAAAACATCGACAGTATGCGAAAGCAAATTAAAGCTCTGGGGTTCAGCTATGACTGGGACCGGGAAGTAAATACCACCGACCCGAATTATTACAGGTGGACCCAGTGGATTTTCCTGAAATTTTTCAACAGCTATTTTGACCAGGCAGAGCAAAAGGCAAAACCAATCGAGCAGTTGCCGCTCCCTGATGGTTTAAACCGGGACGAAAAGCAAAAGTATATAGACGACAATCGCCTGGCTTACGAGGCCGAAGTGCCCGTCAACTGGTGCCAGGCCTTAGGGACGGTCCTGGCTAATGAAGAAGTTGTGGGCGGTGTGAGCGAACGCGGTGGACATCCGGTTATCAGAAAGCCGATGAGGCAGTGGATGCTGAGAATAACAAAATACGCCGACAGACTCATTAGCGAATTAAGCGAAGTGGACTGGCCTGAATCTATAAAAAAACTGCAGACCGGCTGGATTGGCAAGAGCATCGGAGCAGACGTCAAATTTGAAATAGAAAATTGCGACTGGAACCTTTGGGTGTTTACAACCCGCCCGGATACCCTATTCGGTGCAACTTATATGGTATTCGCACCTGAGCTTGACGTCGTAGATATGATTACAACTGATGAGCAAAAAAAGGCAGTCGAAGAGTATCGCGAACAGGCGGCGAGAAAAAGCGATTTAGACAGAACAGATTTGGCAAAAGAAAAAACGGGGGTTTTCACCGGAGCTTTCGCCATAAATCCGGTCAACAGCGAAAAAATCCCTATCTGGATAAGTGATTACGTTTTAATAAGCTACGGCACCGGTGCAATTATGGCCGTACCGGCACACGACGAAAGAGACTTTGAATTTGCAAAAAAATTCGACCTGCCAATCATTCAGGTTGTTGAGCCGCACAACCCCAAAGAAGCTGAATTGGCCAGGGAGGGTAAGTTGTGTTTCGTCGGTGACGGCAGGGCGATTAACTCTGCACAGTTCGATGGGCTGACAACAGCCGAATTCAAAGAGCAAATTACAAACTTGCTCAGTAAAAAAGGCCTGGGCAAAAAGGCCGTTAACTATAAGCTGCGCGACTGGCTTTTCAGCAGGCAGCGCTACTGGGGAGAACCATTTCCAATTCTCCATACAGAAGACGGTAGAATTGTCGGACTCCAAGAAGAGGATTTGCCTTTGGAGCTGCCGGTGGTTGAAAACTATAAGCCCAGCGGGATGGGTGAGCCGCCGTTGGCAAATGCAGTTGATTGGGTGGATGTAACATTGCCCGACGGTACAAAAGCCGAACGTGAGACAAACACAATGCCTCAATGGGCCGGTAGTTGCTGGTATTATCTGCGATACCTCGACCCGGATAATAGTCAGCAGGGATGGGACAGCGAAAAAGAAAAATACTGGATGGGTCCGAAGGGAGTTGATTTGTATATCGGCGGCGCAGAACACGCCGTGCTGCATCTTTTGTATGCTCGCTTCTGGCATAAGTTTCTGTACGACCTTGGATACGTAAGTACCAAAGAGCCGTTTTATAAACTTGTCAATCAGGGAATGATACTCGGCGAGGACGGCCTGAAGATGAGCAAGTCCCGCGGCAATGTCGTCAATCCCGATAAGGTTATTGCCGATTTTGGTGCCGATTCGATGCGGCTTTATGAAATGTTTATGGGGCCTCTGGAAGCTATCAAACCCTGGAATATGCAGGGTGTTGAGGGTGTGTACCGGTTCCTGCAGAGGGCCTGGAGAATGGTGATTGATGAAGAAACCGGCGAACTTGTCGAGGCGGTAAGAGAAGCTGATGCCCACGAGACGACATTGCGGCTGTTGAATCAGACAATTAAAAAAGTTGGCGATGATATTGAAAGCTTCAGCTTTAACACGGCCATAAGTGCGATGATGATTTTTCTTAATCACCT
>CAYXPG010000112.1:0-6441 GCA_964467205.1 uncultured Pirellulales bacterium
TTTGGCCTGATTTTGGGTATCCGGTCAAGCTTTTTTTTGATATCACCTTTCTCCAAAGCAAAACTCGGCGCTATTTCAATAAGGCAATCGACAGAACCGTCAGCATTCCTCGGGACAGTAATGCCGGCTGATTCCAGCCAGGCGGCCCCTCGCGCTACCATCATCTCTCTTGCGGTTCCGGCACTGTCGATACCGGAAGCATTTTTGACCGGTGCAAACTCCTCCTCCCGAAGGGTCTGTAAAATTATAGACTTTGAAGCCAACGGCAGGGCATCGAAGATGAAGCTTTCCAGCTTAATGCCGTTTGGCTCAGCGGGTTCCACAAGCACCGCCTTTTCATTAATATGCGGAATTTTTTTGACGGCCCGGTGCAGCGGCAGAAAAAAACCTTCTGTATTTAGCTTTTCAATGAAACTGCGATTGATAATGTGTATGGCAATACTGCCAAGGCAGAAAACCAATGAGCCATCGGGATTTCGCTGCTCGGCCAGCTCGTCCGGCAAATCGCTGTATTCGATGACGGTTACCTTACCGTCGGCCAGACAAAAGTTGCCGACCTTTTCTTTAGGCCCTGTTTTTAGCACGGCCTTTGATGACATTTCCGCCTCGTCGAGGACGTGCAGTCCGATAAAAAGCGGGTCAATAATATTAATCAATGGATTATCAACCTGGAAATAGCTGACCAATTCCACGCCCCGTTTTCTCATATCTTCGAGCGCTCCGCTTTTGTAGATGGCCTTTAGGCTTCCGCCGTGACCATCGGGCGAGCAGGCGATATTATCCTTGTCGGCCAACAGGATTTTGCCGTCGAGACCAAAATTAGGCAGGGTGCCCTGCTGAAATATAAAGACATCGCTCTTTCTGAGCCCGTAATAATCGTTTGAGCGAAAGATTTCTACTGTTTCATTATGGTTAAGGGGGCTGGTCATAATATACCAGGGGCAGGTGGTTTGGTATTTTTCCGATATGGCTGCAATGAAATCAGCGAAAATCTGGAAAAGTGTTTTGTTTTTAACAGGGCTTATGTGAAAATCCCCCTTTGGTCCTTCGAAGCCCAGGCGTGTTCCCTGACCCCCGGCCACGACGAAAGCGGCCAGCTTACCATCTGAAATCATCTTTTTGCCCAATTTAACAGCCTCGGCGTATTTGTGCCTTTGCTCTGCATCGACCGGCTCGGGGCTATAACTGCCGGCAGCCGTAATTTCGCCACCCGTGGGAGCAGAAGGAGGGTTTTTGATGTATTTTGACATCCAATCATCAATCTGCGAAAAATCCAAATCCTCAATCCGGGTGAGCAAATTCTGCTTTTGGGCCGAACTTAATTGCTCAAAAAATGCCAAAAGATGGCCCTGATTGTGGTTTTCGAGTAATTTTTTCACATTTTTTGCGCTTTTTCGGGCTTCCATAGTTTCCAGTTCCTTATCGACCTGGCTAACAGAAATAAGAAAATAGTAAGCAAATTGCAAAAATTTTCAAGAATTTTGAAAAATTTGACGAAATTTATGTTGACAAAATAACTATGCAGTGTTATTATTAGTATGACGATGCTGGTAGGTTTGGAATCTTTATTTATAAAAATCGTCATTATATTAAACTTCATTTCATAACCCGAACCTGCCACAGAAAACATTGTATTTGGAAACCTGAAAGTTACTTCAGCTTGGAATTTGGGATACTTGAGATTTCAAAGCTTAATTGTTTGAATGATGTTGAAAGAAATCAGTGTTACGAATTGGGTTCGGCTGTTTTTAAGCAAATAACAAAAATGAAAAGAGATTCGCAAAAAAAACTGCTCATGTATTGTTGTGTGGCGTCAGTAGTCGCATTTATTTATTAGGAAGATAGTTAAAGTGGCCTTAAAAACAGCCGCACCTGCGAATCTCGGAATGTTCGAAAGGAGAAACAAAATGAAAAGAAAAGGTTTCACATTAGTTGAGCTGCTGGTCGTGATTTCCATCATTGCGTTGCTGATGGCAATCCTGATGCCCGCTCTGGCAAAGGTCAAGCAGCTCGCCCACAGAATGGTCTGCGGGACAAACCTCTCGGGTATCGGCAAATCGATGATTATGTACAGCACCGATAACCATGAGGAATACCCAATTGCCGGGCCTCCTTCATCTAAAGCCTTCGGCACGTGGGGCACTACGGCCGGCTGGCAGTACCCAATCGCAGCAAACGTCTGGACCAACACGGCAACCATCACATCCTCTTTTTATCTTCTGATAAAGTTTGCCGATGCTCAACCTAAGCAGTTTGTTTGCAAGGGTGATGTTGGAAGTAAAATTTTTAAGCTTTCCGAGGCCCCCAACGTGCAAATTGATGACCTTACTGAGGCCTGGGATTTCGGTCCTACTCAAGGTCCAATCAAGCCGGGTAAGTTTTGCAGCTATTCCTATAATATGCCTTACTACTGGGCTGGCCCTACTCGTGAAAGTTATCCGGTAACGACGGTAACCAACCCCGGCTGTGCTGTCGCCGCAGACAAAAACCCCTTTTTTGATATCAACGCTGAGCCTTACCTCAGTGCCCCTGTCACCACAGACAATCCACTGCCGTCCCTGGATACTGTTGACCTCACCTACCAGGACCCGGGTAAAAGGAGCAGTTGTGCAGCGCATCAGCGGGATGGACAAAATGTCCTCTTTAATGATTCACACGTCAAATTCGAGAGGTTCCCGAATTGCGGCGTCAACAATGACAATATCTACAATTACTGGGGCACTAAGATCCCGACTCAGCAAATAAGGGAAGTTGGCACATATCACGGAGATATCCAACAACCTTACGGCGTTGCCTGGCACCCCTATACCGAAGAGGATTCGGTACTGGTCAATGAAGTAACTTACTAAAGATGCAAATTATTTTTGAAGGCCTGTTTATAGTCGGCCCTGTGCAGTAGTGCACAGGGCCGGCTTTTTTCCACACCTCTAACTTAAATCACAAGCCTTTTTATAATTTTTCCGAACAATTTCCAAAAATATGTTGAAAATCAAATTTGCTTTTGAATTGGATTTTTGTTAGGGTGCTCTCTTTGTCATTAAGCTGGGTGCAAAAAACGCTTTTTAGGGAGTCTGAATATGGGAAAAACACTTGCATACAAAATTCTTGCCGACCATTTGGTAGAGGGTACACTCACCGCTGGTGAGCAGATTGGTATCCGTATTGACCAGACCCTTACGCAGGACGCCACAGGCACAACGGCCTTTCTGCTGTATGAATCAATGGGAGGCGGCAGAGTTAAAACCGATTTGTCGGTCAGTTATGTTGACCACAATATGAGTCAGTTCGGGCCGGAAAACCACAACGACCACATATATCTGCAGACCGTAGCAGCCAAATCAGGTGTTTATCATTCCCGTCCGGGCAACGGTATCTGCCACCAGGTCCATCTGGAGAGGTTCGGAAAGCCTGGGGCAACAATGCTGGGCAGCGATTCACACACGCCAACAGGAGGCGGAATCGGTATGATTGCAATCGGTGCAGGTGGAATGGATGTGGCGGTCGCTATGGCCGGCGGGCCGTTCTATCTGAGAAGCCCGAAGGTTATCGGTGTCAACCTGACAGGAAAATTAAGCGACTGGGTTGCCGCAAAAGACGTTATACTGAAAATGCTCAGCATTCTTTCCACAAAAGGCAATGTCGGCTGTGTCATCGAATATTTCGGCGATGGTCTCGAAACTCTCTCTGTGCCCCAGAGGGCAACGATTACTAATATGGGTGCCGAGTTAGGTGTAACAACCAGCATCTTCCCCAGCGACGAACAGACCAGAAAGTTTCTTGTCGCCCAGGAAAGAGAGCAGGACTACAAGCCCCTCGCCGCCGATGCAGACGCCGAATATGACCGCATAATGGAGATAAATCTCTCCGAGGTCGAGCCGATGACGGCGTGTCCGTCTTCTCCGGGCAATGTAAAAACCGTTGCCGAAGTGGCAGGACTGCAGGTAAGACAGGTAATCATTGGAAGCTGCACGAACTCAAGTTATACCGACTTAATGACAGTTGCCAAAGTCTTAAAGGGAAAAAGGACGAGCAACAAGGTTGAATTTGCGGTCGCGCCGGGCAGCAGAGAGGTCCTCAATATGCTGGCCAAAAACGGCGCTTTGGCCGACATCATCGAATCCGGTGCAAGAGTTCTTGAGGCGGGCTGCGGCCCGTGCATCGGCCAGGGTTTTTCACCGGCCAACGACACAGTAACAATTAGAACCTTCAACAGGAACTTCGCAGGCCGAAGCGGCACAAAGGGCGACAAGTCGTATCTGGTCAGCCCGGAGACTGCCGCAGCGACCGCCCTTGCTGGAAAGGTTACCGACCCGAGAGAGCTGCCGAAGCTCTTCGGCATCGAATACCCCAAAATACCACTGCCGGACAAATTCGACGTCGATGACAGTGTGATAGATAAGCCCTTAAGTGAAAAAGAGGCCGCCAAAGTCGAGGTACTTCGAGGTCCGACTATTGTTGTGCCCGAGTCGCCGCCTGCTTTGAAGAAAAATCTGAAGGCAAAAGTACTGCTCAAATGCGAAGATAAGGTAACCACAGACCATATTATGCCTGCAGGTATTTACCTGAAGCTGCGCTCGAACGTTCCCGAATATGCGAAGGTGGTATTCAATTGCTTCAACGAAGAGGGAAAACCGACTTTTGCCGAGCGCTGCCTTGAATTAAAGAAAAATGATATTGGCGGCATCATCGCTGCCGGTGAAAGTTACGGCCAGGGCTCATCAAGAGAGCACGCTGCGCTTTGCCCGATGTATCTGGGCGTTCGGGCCGTCATCGCAAAAACTATGGAGCGAATTCACAAGGCCAACTTAATCAACTTCTGCATCGTACCGATAGAATTTGCCGACCCGGCTGACTACGACAAAATAAACGAAGGTGACGAATTACAGATAGATAATCTTCGCCAGGCGGTAGAGAGCGGCAGTGACGAAATTAAGATTGTTAACAAGACGAGTTCATCCGAATTCGTAGGCAAATTGGAACTTTCAAAACGGGACAGAGAAGTCCTGCTTACGGGCGGCCTGTTGAGTTACGTCAGTAAAAAAGCAAATGCGTGAAAAAACTGTGGCCGTTTTCGGTACCGGCAGAGCAAGGCCGGGCGAATCGGCTTATGAACTTGCTTACCGGATGGGCAGACTTCTGGCCAGGGGCGGCTTTACGATAGTCAACGGTGGTTACGGGGGCACAATGTTGGCATCGGCCAAAGGCGCCGCTGAGAACGGCGGCGAAACCATCGGCGTGACCTGTTCGGCCTTTGCTTCTGCGGCGGCCAATGAATATATCAGCCGGACAGTCGTTACCAAATCCCTCGATGAACGCCTCGATACGTTAATAAAACTCGCCCAGGCCTACATCATACTGCCCGGAGGCACCGGAACGCTGCTCGAGTTGGCGAAAGTCTGGGAATTAAAAAACAAAGGCTTCCTTCAGGAGCAAAAACCGATTATACTTTTAGGCGAATTCTGGAAGCCGCTCGTCGATTTGGTAGTCAGGGACAACGCGGAGAGTATCGGCTGCATTTACCAGGCCGACGGCCCGGAGCAGGCTGTGGATATTTTAACAGGGTCTGTTTGACTTTTGTTTTTTTTACACAGGTGCAGCGATAATGGTCAGGAGATTTGCAGTTGCAATTTTGTTCGTAACTTTTTTTACAGGTCTTTGCGCCCCCTTTGCGGCACTTGGGGCCAGGTCGACCCGCAAACACATCCTGCGTGACGGCTTTGCACTGACCGGCATTGTTGGGAAATTAACCGCCCCCGGCAGCAGCGATGATATATGGCTCTTTGAACTTGCGGCAGAGCTCAGCGATGACAGAAGCCGAATCGCCGCAGGCAGTACCCTGGGTCTTCTGCCGTCATCGGCACTGGAAAAGATGATAACAGATGCCAACGAACATTCAGAGAAAACCTTTCGGCTCTGGGGCGAGATAACCGAATATAAAGGCAGAAATTTTATATTCCCCCTGTTTTCTCTGCCAGTCAGCATAATCAATGAACCGAAGCCATCGACACAGAATAAACAAAAGCCCCGGATAGCTATCAATGAACCGAACGATGTATTGGCCATACCGCAGGAGATAGTGGATAAGCTTGGCAAAAAGCGGGCCATTCGCACGGTCAAGCTCAGAGGCACCCCAAACACAATAAATGCAGACCGCAAAGACCCTAACAACCAGCGGCAGAAGCAGGATTTTATCCTGTCCAACAGGACCGCATTTTTAGTCGAGCAGGCCGATAGTTCGAATCTAAAAATCTATAATTCGAAATTTGTTCTGGATGCTCTCGGTCGCGGCCTCGCACGCAGGGTGCTGCCGGCCCTGCCCTGCAAGGCGCTTGAGCGGGCGGAAACAAAACAGCTCTCAGAACCCGACCCGATGAGATTCAAAATATCAGGCGTTGTAACCGAATATAAAGGCCGACATTACCTGCTCTGCCAAAAGGCTGT
>CAYXPG010000113.1:0-6417 GCA_964467205.1 uncultured Pirellulales bacterium
TCATCACTACTTGTCCTGAGCATAGTCGAAGGAATCATTTGTCAATATTACTGGCCTGGTTGACCAGGAACAACACTGCCATTCTCACCGCCACGCCGTTGGTCACCTGCTCTAAGATAACGCTGTTTTGCCCGTCCGCCACTTCACTCTCTATCTCGACACCTCTGTTTATCGGCCCGGGGTGCATAACCAGAATATCGGGCTTGGCCCTCTTCATACGCTCTACTGTCAGCCCAAAATAATGCGAGTATTCCCGCACCGAAGGAAAAGGATTGCCCCCGAGACGCTCGAACTGAACCCGAAGCATATTTATCACATCGACCTTTTCAATGACCTCGTCGAGCGAATAGCTCACGCTGACAGGCAGTCGGCCTGTCTGCACCGGCACCAGTGTAGGCGGACCGACAAATATCACTTCGGCCCCAAGCTTGCTCATCGCCCACATATTACTGCTGGCAACACGAGAGTGCACAACGTCACCGACTATTGCTACTTTCAAACCCTTAAGACTGCCTCTAATTTTACGAATGGTATAAACATCCAAAAGCCCCTGCGTCGGATGCTCACAATAACCGTCGCCGGCATTAATCACGCAGGCATTGATGCTTTTGCTCAGAAATTTGGCCGCACCGGCGGCGCTGTGACGTATCACAACAATATCAATCCCCATAGCCTCCAGGTTCCGGGCCGTATCCAGCAACGTCTCACCCTTGCTCACCGAGCTGGTCCTCTCCGTAAATTCAATAATATCCGCACTCAATCGGCTCGCCGCCAGGGCAAAGCTGTTTCGGGTCCGTGTGCTGTCTTCAAAAAATAAATTCACTACAACTTTACCTCGCAAAGCCGGCGCCTTCTTCACCGCCCGCGTGCTTATCTGCTCAAAACCCTCGGCCGTATCAAGAATATACGTAATCTCTTCGGCGCTTAATTCGCGCAAGCCCAGCAAATGCTTGTGCTTCCACTCAAATTGTTTACCTTTTCTTTTCAACGCCATAACTTCACTCTACAACCACTTCATCTTTTCCGTCCGATTCGGAAAGAAAAACCTGCACTAATTTGCCCGGCGCAGCATCGCTTTTGTAACCGGCATAATCAGCCTGTATCGGAAACTCCCTGCCGATTCTGTCAACAAGCACCGCCAGTCTGATTGCTTTCGGTCTGCCCAAATCTATCAGCGCATCCATCGCCGCCCGCGCAGACCGGCCGGTATATAAAACATCATCAACTAAGATAATAATCTTCTCGTCAATATCGAAACCGATTTCTGTCGTTCGCACCTGCGGCTGTGCTGAACTCTGCGGTGAATTCAAATCATCCCGATAAAGTGTGATATCCAGCGTACCGCACGGAACTTCTTTGCCCAATTCTTTCGACAGACGACTCGACAACCTCTGGGCTAAAATCTCGCCCCTGCTGCGAATTCCAATTGTTGCTACCTCCAGTTTTTTGGGTTTTTCAGAAATAATACGGTCTGTCAAATCATTGAGGATGTGCTCGATTTGTTCGGATTTCAGGATTACCTTCATAATTACATACGACCTCTGCCAAAAGAACCCAAATTCGAGTGAGAGTATAGCAACTAAGCCCGGTAATGGCAAGATTTCTAAATGAACTTTTCAACAAACCGCTTTTTTATCCGTATATTGCAAATAGACATATAAAAAGCAAAAAAAACCCTATGGACATCTAAATCAGGGCTATTTTTATCCCCCCACGCTCTTTATTTGGACTTGAATGACGGAAGGTGAAGCGGAATTTCGTTTATAGACTCATCGGCTGGGTATCCTGCTCTTTGCTGCCGGACTGGTTCATTCGCCGATACTCATCGACAACATTACAAAGCCGTTGCAGAACCAGCCGACCCTCAGGACTTGCCTCAAGACCGATTATCTCTAAGTCAAGCCGGATACTTTCACTTTCTATCTCAGACCGGATTTCTTTAATTTGTGCATTAAACATCAAAGGCGTTTCAAAGGCAAGAGGTGTAAATCGCACCCCGATTGATTGTCCCTTCTGAAAATCAGCCCCTTGTGTGGTATCTACCTCTATCTGCACGTCACCGGCGGAAATACCGACCACCCTGCCCTGCCAGCTCTGACAGACATCAGCAGTTGCCGGACCTTCCCCGCCCGTACTGTAGCGATGCCATAACTGTGCATTTACATTCAGCGATTCAGGAACCTCAACACGTAAATAGCTGTCCTTCGGGACCACTTCAATCTGCTCCGGCACCGAAAATACTATCGCCGAATTTGAAGATGACTCAATCTCTGCCGCGGTTGTGTCAAAAATAAACTTGTCATATCCGCTGCCGTATCCACACTTAAACGACATACCAACCGACTGACCTGTTTGTATCTCTATTTGCTGTGATTTCTTCCGCGGTGAGACTTTAACCTCAAAATTATCGGCTTCAATATTGGTTAGCAATACCCTCGCCTGATGCCATTTATACCCGGATAAATACGACATAACCAAAGGTATTTGATTCTCAAGAGCTGTTTGCAGGATTTGTCCCGCTTTGACTTTATGTAGCATTAATACTTCGTTCACTTCAGCACCCGGCGATTTTAATTTCTCTTTTTGCTTTCAACTTCGGCATCTTTTACTCAGCCAATCACTTCAAAATCGGTTCAGGTAACCAGTAAATCGGCAATAAAAAAACTCCATTTTAGACCAAACTTCATACAATCATGCTTTTTTCGAACATCCAACACATCTTGACCAACCCTGTTCTTATTGGATACCACAACGTATAGTCTCAAAAATCACATCCTTAACAGCAAAACCTGATAAAGCCATTTATATTACGTCCTATAATGCTATAATAAAGCTGAAGACGTCCTTTTATACTGAATCTTAATTGAATTTTCCCGTTTGCTTGTGCCCCTGGGCTCAAGGTCTTAGGTATCCGCGGGTAAGTAACTTAAAAACAACCAGTTACGGTTTTATTCGCGGACATTTACTACCATCAGAGGGTATAATCGAAAAATACGGGCTTAGTAATACTGAAAATGCTCTATAAAAGAAAATGACCACGTATTTTACTTGAAAAAAAAATCGTTTTATGGTATCCTGATAATCAGGAGTCTAAGGTTAGCAAATTGGAGTTGGGGCACAAACGGTTTTGCAGCTGCAGCGCTGGGCTGATTTGATAACCTTTGGTTTTTAGTATTACTTCCGGAGCGATGGGGCAATGGTTAACTTCGCCGGCAAAATACACATACCGGCCATTATAGTCTGTGCAGCAATAATGCTGACACCTTTCAGCGCCATCGCCGCACCCAACGAGCAGCCCACCGCAAAACCGCTCCAGCCGCAAGCCCTTAATTACGCCGGGCTCTACCAGTTAAGACAGTTGGACCCCTCTTTAACCGGTTCCGGCGTCAAGTTCGCCATCATCTCCAGAAGCTTTACTTATACTGATGGAAAACCGCAAAACGATTACCGACCAAACGTCGAGCACGATTGTTTCACAAACAAACAATTCAACTTCAACGACCAGAACGAACTGCCCCCGGGCATCTCTCCACATTCGACAGCTGTCTGCTCTATCCTCCTCGGCGAGGACCCAAATGCCTTTAATCAGGACGTAGGACAATTCAGCTATCAGGGCGCTGCACCGCAGGCACAGGCCGACATCTACGAATTTTGGCATTTCTTAATCAATAACGTATTTTCTCTTTCTGCGCCCGATGCCGACATTCTTACCGCCAGCTTCGGCACCCAGTTCGAAGATTGGTGGACAAGGGGCATCGAAGCAATGGCCGAACATCACGGCCTTATTGTCGTCGCCGGAATAGGTAACGGCCTCGAAGCTTATGACCCGCTCCTTTACCCCGGCGCCGCAGCAAATGCCATTGGTGTCGGCGTAGTTAATTCTCTAAACACAATCAGCATCGCAACCAATCTGCAGAGCTTTTCGCTGGCCTATCCGCAGCATTCGAGTTTCGGCCCAACCACCGATGCCCGATGCAAGCCCGACATTGTTACCGCCGGCAACTGCCTCGCCGCCGCAGCCGAGCCTAATGGTTATGAACCGACCGGAAGCTGGTCAAGCTTCTCAACGCCGCTGGTCGCAGGGACTATAGGACTGCTTGTCCAAAAAGCAAAACTCGACCCGGATTTAAGTCCTGCTCTTGACCCTAATGGCGGCAATTGCCTAATAAAAGCCATCCTGCTCAATTCTGCAACCAAACTGCCCTTCTGGCACAAGGGACTGCTCAAAACCGACGACGACCATTCCATCCCGCTCGATTACGTCCAGGGAGCGGGAATGCTAAATGCCACAGCAGCATACAGGCATTTAATTGCAGGCCAAAGCAGGCCTGGCAGCGCCCCAACAGCCGGCTGGGACCTGAACATACTGCAGGAAAATCAAGCTTCAGAAAACATATACGAAATCACGCTCACAGAACCCGCAGACAAATTTATCACCGCAACGATTGCCTGGAACAAGCACTACAGCAGCGTTTATCCTTTTGAACCAATACCCGAAAAAGATGCCAACCTCCGGCTCGAAATCTGGGCGGTTGACTCCAACGACCCCCAGAGTAACTATCTACTCGATTACAGTGACAGCAACACCGATAATCTTGAGCACATTTACTGCCGTGCCGACGCCAATTATACCAATTACGAAATCATCGTTACATACAGCGGCATATCCGACCATTTAACCCAGCGTTACGGCCTGGCCTGGAACGCAGAAAGTTCTCAGGACAACGACAGCAAGTTCTTATACGACCTCAATGCCGACGGTGATATCAATGATTCGGATTCTGATATTCTGCTTAACAATTGGCTGCTCAGCGTTATTTCGCCCGATGCCTACCTGATTGGCGACATCAATTCTGATGGTGCAATTGATATCAAAGACTGGCAAATCCTTGAAATCCGAAAAATAGCCGAACAACCCGACAAATAAAACACCACTCTTTCACACCAGTTGTCATTCCGCAAAGGCACTATAAAACACAAGACAGGGGGAAAATCAATCAAATGCGCAGGCGAAAGCATTGATTATTTTGTTGATTATTTTGTTGACGCATTAGAAAATTTTGGGTAGGGTATGGTTTGAAAATTGAAGGGCAGCGGCGGCTAAATTGGCAACAAAAAGTGGTGAATATTATTATGTTAGCAGGTGCATCGTCACCACAAGGAGACAAGAACATGGACGACATATCGCGCTATGATGATGTTGCCCGTATGTTCCGCGAGCACAACGACATAGGTTCTGATTTGTCGTTATGGCTGCGCCCGCTTCGACAGCTCTTAAAGCATGGGAAACCCATCGGCCAAGTTGTTGCACTCATGGTCTCGCCAATGGAGCAACTTAAATTGCCCTTTGGCATGCTCACACAAACCGAGAAAAACCGGTTAATCTTCTGGCCCATATTGCCACCAAATGCGAAGGTGATGTGTGCTGGCGAGAATGTTGATGTTTTCGATCATATCACCCTAGAGTTTCCCAGCGAGAAAATACACGTGACTGCCTACGATGTTGACGATCAGCCAATTCATTTTGCCCGCGAATGGAAAACACACCACTTTTCAGATTGCGACTTAGAGCTCTGGTTCACCTTGCTGGTGCGTTTTTCCATCCTTCGTCAACAAGACATGGCCGTGCAACGACGTGTTAAAGCGCCGACAACCGACAAGGAACGGAGGGTAAACGAGTTTGTATCTTACACGCAGAATCTCAGTCTGTCGAATATCTCGTTACCCCCTCACGAAGCAGAATACGAATATATTTACTTTGGTCTTTACCTTGCTCCGGTTCCCATCACGGAGGATCAACTTTCCTCCTCGATTCTCCCAATAGACTCCTCGATGGACTCCCAAATCGAAGGCTGGCGCAATGGAATTGTGTTTCAAATTGCAGTATCAAGTTTAACTTTCGGCCAACGGACCATTTGTGTCGCAGCCGCTTGCCCACCAGGTGAACTACGCACAGATGTCATTTTCGGCTTTCCTCGAAGGATAAATTCGCAATGAACAATTATCTGCTAACAAGGTGATCCACATTTCTTGTTGATATTATAATAATGGCAAAATAAAATCAGTGGGAAAGGTTTTGTATGTTATTATGTTGGACATAAAAATAAATGGCAGACACACGACTTACAAAAATTAACTTTTTGCGGAAGTTATATCTTATCTTGATAGCCACTATTGCCCCCAAAAGATTTATTGAAGAACAGCAAAAAGACGATGAAGAGAGAAATAAATTTCCGCAACCTCCACCCCACAGAAGGCATAATATTTTTATAGTTCGGAGAGCTTTTTGGATATCTCTTTTATTAGTATTTATTTCAATTATATCCGGATATGCTCTAGGATGCATTATAAATCATCTTTTTGGATGTTTTGAAAAAAAGATAATTAGCGTATTGCAAATAATAGGTGCCTTGATTC
>CAYXPG010000114.1:0-3204 GCA_964467205.1 uncultured Pirellulales bacterium
ACTCTTTATTGCATATATTCTACGATACACGATACACGAGCCACGATACACGAGCTACGAACTATGATAACAACAGTTGTTTTTGATTTGGACGATACTCTTTACGACGAAGTCGATTACTGCAGGAGCGGCTTCGCAGCAGTCGCCGACTTTCTCGCCGCCCTGCCCGATACCTCCTCCGCCGGGCAAATCTTTACCGCCTTACAGAATCAATTCTCCGCAGGCAACCGCACAAAAACGTTTAACGCCGCCCTCGAAGAACTCGGCATAAGCTACGACGGCGAGATGATAACAGAACTGATAAAAGTCTATCGCAGTCACGACCCGAAAATAACTCTCCCTGCCGACACCGAAGACATCCTCAACCAGCTAAACAAAAAATATACGCTGGCCCTGCTGACAGATGGCTTTTTGCCGGCCCAGCAGTTAAAAGTCCGGGCACTCGGTATCGAACACTATTTTAAGAGCATAATTTACACCGAGCTGCTCGGCAGAGAATTCTGGAAGCCATCCCACCGCCCCTTCGAAATACTGATGCAGGACTTAAACGAAAAACCCCAAACCTGCGCTTATGTAGCCGACAACGAAAAAAAAGATTTCATCGCACCGAACGAACTGGGCTTTTTGACCGTCCAGCTAATCCGCCCCGCACGACTGCACTCAGAACCTTCCGACCGGCCCAATGCCCCCGCACGATATGTAATACACAAAATCAGCGAACTGCCGAAAATCTTGAAAAATTCCTAAAACTCCGCCTTTTGCCGCCCTTTTACCCCCTAAACCAAGCCGATAACTTACAAAACAATTGACTTTAAGGCTCAAAACAAACCAATGTCGGTTTTTTTGTTGACTTACAGGCCCCTTTGGGCGATAATAAAAGGTCTTAACAACAAAATAATTAGTAGATTTTTCAATATTCAAAGGAGTCTTAAAATGCCGGTCGGCAAAAGACAGCAAAGCAGTGCGATATTATATACCGTCGTAACTTTTGTTGCGCTTTTCGTTATAGCAACTACCGTAGCGGTCATATTCTACGTCAAGTTCGAAGAGCAAAGAACAATTGCAGAAAAAGCACAAAAACAAACTGATGAACTTGCCTCGCCGGCAGAACTGAGAAAAATTGGTAATATTGTCGGCCAAAAGCAGCGACAAAAAAGCTGGCTCAACACAATGTCCGATAATCTCGACAAAGTCGCATATCTAATCATCGGTGGACCGCCGGAAGAGACCTCCGCTGATGTCAAAGTCAAAACCGCTCATCTACACGCAAAGGAAACATTAGCCGACCTCACGCAGGATTACCCTGACATTGAACCATACGACCCCGACTCCACCGGACTCGTAAGAGTAATAAAAGAATTGAAAACAATACTCGATAATGCCACAAACGCACGCCTCGCCGCCGAGCAGCAGCTCAATGACCTGCAAAAACGCTTCGAGGACACCAGACTGGCAAACTTCGAAAAAGAACAAACGCTGCTGGTCGAGAAGGTACAATACAAACAGCAGGTTGAAAAAATTAAGCAGGACTATGATTCACTTAAAGCTATGCTGGAACAAACTACTCAACAGCAGGTTCAAACTCTTATTACTCAATTGAATGAGGAAAGGAACAGGTACAACGAACTGTACCAAAAACTCCTGCAGACTCAGGCCGAATTTACAATGGTTCAGAGTAAACTAAAACTCAATCAAAGCAGGCTTGAAAAACTCGTGCCTCCTCCCGACATTGAGGTCGAAGTTTTTGGGCCGGATGCAAAAATAATTCTGATTGATGACCACGCCAGAGACCCAAAGAACATCATTGTTCATATCAACATCGGAAGTGACGACCACGTTTACCAGGGATTGACCTTCTCAGTTTATGACAGAAATATGCCTATCCCCAGGGACGGCAAGGGCAAAGCGGAAATCGAAGTATTTGACGTCGGGCAAAAAATATCCGCCGCCCGAATCATAAAGCAGAACCCGAAAAGGCCCATCGTCCCCGACGACATCGTCGCAAACCTCATCTGGGACAGCAACAAAAAGAACATATTCGTCATTGCGGGAGCGTTCGACCTTGACAGGGATGGCTCCATCGACAACGACGCTTTCGACAGAATAAAGGTTCTCATCGAAAAATGGGGCGGCAGCGTTGACGATGACGTTTCAATCAACACGGATTTCCTCGTTCTTGGCAATCCGCCCCGGGCGCTTAGAAAACCAACTTTTGAACAAATGGAAATAAACCCAATGGCAACCGAGCAATACGAACTATCGTTGAGAAAACGCGCTCATTACGACCAGGTCCTAAACAAGGCAAAAATCCTACATATCCCCATAACAAATTACGCCCGGTTCCTCTATCTCATCGGTTACAGGGAGCAGGCGAAAAAACCCGGTGCGTTTTAATCAACTGCAGCTGCTGTTCCCAAAATAGTCGAACCGCTGCTCACTCCAAACCACCCCCAACGCACATAATCTATCCGCTATAAATTCGGCTCGACCCCTATCGAGGCAACGAAAATCTCTCCCGTATATTCACTTACCGACTCTGTCAATGTAAAACCCCTTTTAACCGCTGCGAAAGTTACAGTGTACTTTGCTTTGATAGCCGCACCGAGCACTTTGCCCGTATCGCAATCCAGCCCCGAAGGAATATCAACCGACAAAACAGGATAGTTCAGTGCATTTATACTTTTAATTAATATCTTATACCCGTCTTTTAGTTGTCCTTTCAGGCCCGTGCCGAAAATCCCGTCAACGACCATATCAGCGCCCCCGATAAAAGCTTCGACTCTGCCGGGTATATCGGCATCCTTCATATCCAACTGCTCAACAGGCCCGCTAAGTTTTTCCAGAACATCAAGATTGATTTTTGCGTCCCCTTTGATTTTGTTACGGTCGCCGCATATAACCACTGTAACTGTACAGCCGCTCTTTAATAGATGCCTGGCAATTACGTACCCGTCGCCGCCGTTATTTCCCGTCCCGCAGAATATACAGACCATTTGGCCTTCAATTCCGGCAAGTTTCTCCTTAATCAGTTCGGCACAGCTTCGACCGGCATTTTCCATCAACACTACCCCCGGCAGGCCAACCTCATTTATCGCCCACGAATCAAACGCACGAACCTCATCCCTGCTCATCACAATATTCTTCTCATTTGGCTGATACTTTTTCATAATCAAACATTATACCTCATCCCGCAAAGCTGTCAAT
>CAYXPG010000114.1:3304-6370 GCA_964467205.1 uncultured Pirellulales bacterium
CTATGCAAATATTACTGACAAATGACGATGGCATTTTTGCACCGGGACTGGCTGCTATTTATAAAGAGCTCGTCAAAATCGGTGATGTTATGGTGGTCGCACCGGCTATAAGCCAATCGGGCGCAAGCCACAGCGTTACATTTGCTCAGCCGCTGGTATGCAACAAAGTTGACATTAACGGCCAATTCACAGGCTTCAGCGTACAGGGCTCACCTGCTGACTGCGTTAAACTCGCCGTTATGCAACTACACGCCGGCCCCGTTGACCTGCTCGTCGCCGGAATAAACAGCGGCGCAAATGCAGGTATAAACGTCTATTACTCCGGCACCGTCGCAGCAGCGATGGAGGGCGCATTCTTGAAAATACCGGCCGTTGCAGTGAGTCTTGCTGCCCAAGAACAGATGGACTTTGAACAGGCAGCAAAATACTGCATCGAAATATTAAAAAATCTTATGCCCGTCAAAAGCGGCGATGTAATAAATATCAACATACCGCTGTTATCGAAAGGCCGGCCAAAAGGCATAAGAGTCGTCCCGCAGTCAAGCAAAGGATTTGACGAGTATTATATCCGCAGCGAAAACGAGCAGGGCCAAACTGTTTTCCAGTTAGCAGGCGACTTCCATCGTATCGACAACGCCCCCACCGATACTACTTCTCTCGAGCAGGGATATATAACAATTACCGCCCTGGCCCCGGATATGACAAACCACGAAAAAACTCGCCGGCTGAAGCAGATAAACTGGCAGGCTATTACGCTATAAAAACAATTGTGCCTCGAGGACAGCTATGGCATAATTACTAACACCGAACAGGAGAATTTTAGAAATGAAAGCTTTGCTCAAAAAAAAACCGCAAGCCGGATTGGCAATGGAAGATGTGCCCAAGCCTCAAATCGGAATCAACGATGTGCTCATAAAAATCAAAAAAACCTCAATTTGTGGAACTGACATACATATCTTCAATTGGGACTCCTGGGCACAAAAAACAATAAAAACTCCTGTCGTCATAGGTCACGAATTCGTCGGAACTGTTGAGAAAATAGGCAGCAACGTACACGACGTCGAGCTGGGTGAGCTGGTCAGCGGCGAAGGACATATCGTTTGCGGTCGCTGCAGAAACTGCCGTGCAGGAAGAAGACACCTTTGTAAAGAGCCAAAGGCCGTTGGCATCGACCGTAACGGTGCCTTCGCCGAATATCTGGCAATCCCCGTCTCAAACGTTTGGCATTGTGACCCTGACATACCAACCGATGTACTTAGCTGCTTCGACCCTTTGGGCAATGCGGCACATACTGCACTGTCTTTCGACCTCGTCGGCGAAGACGTCCTGATAACCGGTGCCGGGCCTATCGGCTCTATGGCCGCCGCAATCGCAAAACACGCCGGCGCCAGGTACGTTGTCGTCACAGACATCAATCCTTATCGTCTCGAACTTGCAAAAAAAATGGGCGCCACACTGACTCTGGATGTCAGAACGGAAAAAATCGAAGATGCAATCGAAAAACTCCAAATGAAAGAAGGCTTCGACGTCGGCTTTGAAATGTCCGGCAGTCCGGACGCTTTCAAAAGTATGCTTAAAAATATGTTCCACGGCGGTAAAATCGCACTGCTCGGTATAATGCCGCAAACATCTATAGATTGGGATTGCGTCGTCTTTAACGGCCTGACAATAAAAGGCATCTATGGCAGGGAAATGTTTGAAACCTGGTACAAGGTAACTATGCTCATTCAAAAAGGGCTTGATATCTCACCGCTTATCACTCACCGCTTTGGCTGCACCGATTACCTCAAGGCCTTTGAAGTAATGCGCTCGGGAAATTCCGGAAAGGTTATTTTGGACTGGACCCAAAAATAAAATATCAACCTGATTATAAATAGCGAGGAATAAAATATGTTTAAAGCGATGAAATCTCATATATCACAGCAGCTTAAACAAATAAACGATGCCGGCCTTTACAAAGCGGAACGCATCATAACCAGTCCGCAGGACGCCGCCATTACAGTCAAAAGCGGAAAAAAAGTGCTTAATTTCTGCGCCAACAACTATCTGGGACTCTCCGACAATCCCGAAGTCTTAAAAGCAGCAAAGGAAAGTTACGAAAAATGGGGTTACGGCCTTTCATCCGTACGCTTTATTTGCGGCACGCAGGAAATACACAAAAAACTCGAAAAGAAAATCTCGGAATTCCTCGGCACAGAAGATACTATCCTGTATAGCTGCTGCTTTGACGCCAACACAGGACTCTTTGAAACGCTCCTCACCGATGAAGATGCCATCATAAGTGACGCTCTCAACCACGCCAGTATTATCGACGGCGTTCGACTCTGCAAAGCTCAGCGCCTGCGATTCAAAAATTCCGATATGAACGATTTGGAGGAAAAATTACAGCAGGCCGAATCCGTGCGTTTTCGACTCATTGCCACCGATGGCGTCTTCTCAATGGACGGAATAATCGCAAAGCTCGACCAAATCTGTAACCTTGCCGAAAAATATGACGCTCTCGTAATGGTAGATGATTCACATGCAACCGGCGTACTCGGCAAAACCGGACGCGGCACTCACGAGTACCGCAGCGTCATCGGACGCGTTGACATTATCACCAGCACGCTCGGCAAAGCACTCGGCGGTGCCAGCGGCGGATTCACCAGCGGCAGAAAAGAAATCATCGAGTTCCTAAGGCAGCGCTCAAGGCCATATCTCTTCTCGAACACTCTCGCGCCCGCTATCGTCTCTGCTTCCCTCAAAGTACTCGATATGCTCTCAGCCTCCAACGACTTGCTCAATAAGCTCCGCCAAAACACGCTCTACTTTAGAGAGCAAATAGATAAACTTGGATTAGAAGTCATCCCCGGCGAACATCCCATTGTCCCTATTATCCTCAAAGATGCCGTCCTCGCACAAAAAATGGCCGAAAAACTCCTCGAAAAAGGCATTTACGTAATTGGCTTTTCTTACCCTGTCGTCCCCAAAGGCGCCGCAAGAATTCGAACCCAGATATCAGCAGCTCACAGCAGGGAAGATTTGGATTTTGCCATCGAAAAAATTAAAGAGGTCAAACAAGAGCTC
>CAYXPG010000115.1:0-6337 GCA_964467205.1 uncultured Pirellulales bacterium
GACAGCCACAGTTGTGTGGAGTTAGCCAAGGCAGTGGCCGGTGGTGCTCTGGATGCCGCAGGTTACAGCGTTGATGTAGCGGTATGTCCTCCTTTTGTGTATCTTCAGGCGGTGTCGGACGCTCTTAGCTCAACAAGTATTGCCATTGGTGCTCAGGATGTTTATTGTGAACAGAAGGGGGCATTTACCGGTGAGATAAGTGCATCGATGCTGAAAGATATCGGTTGCACTTATGCTTTGTGCGGCCATTCGGAGCGTCGGCACGTTATCGCCGAGAACGACGAGCTGGTGAATAAGAAGATTTCGGCTGCTATTTTGGGTGGTCTTTTGCCGATATTCTGTTTGGGTGAGCTTTTGTCTGAGCGTGAAGCCTCGGAGACAGATGAGGTGGTAAGTCGGCAGATGAGAAGCGGTCTTTCGGGCCTTGATGTCGAGAAGGTCTCGGCGGTAACGATAGCTTATGAGCCGGTCTGGGCGATTGGGACGGGACTTACGGCGACACCTGAGCAGGCCCAACAAGTGCACGCTTTGATACGAAAGCTGCTTGTCGAGATGTATGGAGAGGGGCTTGCTAAGGAGATTCGTATTCTCTACGGCGGTTCGGTAAAGCCGGACAATGCGGCAGAATTGATGACAGAGAAAGATATTGACGGTCTGCTGGTGGGCGGTGCAAGCTTGAAGGCAGATGATTTTGTGGCGATAATTAAGTCATCGTTATAATTGGCATATAGCGTATAGCTTTTTCAATCGGCTATGTGCTATAAGTAACTGTTTTTTGTTAAAGGGAACAGATATGAATATTTTTTCATTGCTGGCGGTAATTTTTATTATGAGGGTTGCAGCCATTCTTTTTATTCTTTGTGCGGTGGTGCTGATTTTGGTGATTTTGATTCAGAAGGGTAAAGGGGGCGGTTTAAGTGCGGCGTTCGGTGGAGGTATGGCGAGCGGGATTCTTGGTGCCGATACGAAGAAACCGATGACGTGGTTTACGATAGGTCTTGTTGCCACATTTCTGCTGCTTGGGGTTGTGATGGCCAAATTCTACAGGCCTTCTGTGAGCGATTTTGACCAGGCTCCTGCCGTCGAAGAGAGAGCTCCTGGGTCTGCGGCTACGAGTGAAAGAGCTGCTGATATGAATTTGCCTGGTTCGAGGTAAGAATTGTAGGCGGGCACATCAGGATGTCCCGAGAGAGATAATGACAATCTGATTTGAAGGTGTAATATTTATGATAAATAGTATGACCGGATATGGCGGTGCAGAGGGCCAGTTTGGCAGTGTAACTTATGTAATAGAAGTCAAGACGGTTAATAACCGTTACTTCAAGGTCAGAACAAGGCTGCCGGAGCCGGTGGCGTTTCTGGAAGAGGATGTTGAGAAACTTCTGCGTGAAAGTCTGTCTCGCGGGATGGTAAGTTATGTTCTTGGGCTCAAGGATGTTTCTGAAGAGGGGTTTTTTGAGATAAATGAGAAAGCACTGCAGGGGTATATTGAAAAACTGGATGGGATAGCTGCCTCGGCTGATGTTAACTGCCGGGTTGATATCGGCGGGCTGCTTTCGCTTCCGGGGATGCTGGTTCCGATATTGCCGGAAGAGGACAGGGCCGGTCAAATCAGGGATGTAGTTTTAAGTATTACTCGGGAGGCGCTGGGACGGCTTAAAGAGATGCGTGCCAGTGAAGGCGCCGCCCTTGCGGCTGATTTGGGAGAGCATTGTAATGTCATAAGAGGATGCCTTGAGCAGTTGCGCCGCCGCAGTGAGGTGGTTCTGCGTGAATACCAGGAGAAGCTCAAGGGGCGTGTCGATGCATTACTGAAGGATGTGGAGTTGAAGCTTGATGAAGATACACTTGCCCGCGAGGTTGCGGTTTTTGCCGAGAGGTCGGATATATCCGAGGAGCTTGCCCGGCTGGATTCGCATCTTCAGCAGTTTACCGAGAGCTGTCAGTCAGACAGTCAGGCGGGTCGTCGGCTGGACTTTATCAGCCAGGAGATGCTCAGAGAAGTCAATACTATTGGCAGCAAGTCGTCCGATACCGAAATTACCAATCTCGTGCTGGATATGAAGTGTCGTGTAGACCGGATTAAAGAACAGGTTCAGAATGTGGAGTAGATGTTGGTTGTGGTGTTTGTAGAACTGCAGGTTAAAAATGGGACCGGGAGGTTTTTTTGAGTTTGGGATTGTGCTGCAGTTAATTGGTTTTTTGGAGTTAGAAGAAGCTGGATGGCCGAGCGAAAGAACAGCGAAGGTAAGATAGTAATAGTGAGCGGACCGAGTGGTGTGGGAAAGAGCACGATATGCAAAGAAGTTGTTAAGCGGCTGAAGAAGGCGCGTTTGAGTGTGTCGGTAACTACCAGGGAAAAGGGTGAAAATGAAGTTGACGGTGGCGATTACTGGTTTGTATCTAAAGAGCAGTTCCAGGAACGGATTGATAAGGGGCAGTTGTTAGAGTATGCTGAGGTATTTGGTCATTTGTACGGCACGCCAAAGGACAAGGTAGAAGAAGCGCTGGCGGCGGGTGAGACGATTATTCTGGAAATAGACGTTCAAGGTGCCGGGCAGGTCAGGGCGAAATATCCGGAAGCGAAGATGATTTTTGTTTTGCCGCCGAGACATAAGGACCTTGTAGAACGTTTACAAAAGCGAGGGAGAGATGAAAGTGAAGCGACCAAAGATAGATTGAATGGTGCGGATATTGAAATTGAGGAGGGATGGCGATTTTATGAGCATATGGTGATAAACGAAGATTTGGTGAAGGCTATAAACGAAGTTATAAAAATCATTCAGAATGTGAACGGAGATGAATAATGATAGAAGAACTCAAGAGTGATGAAATAATCAAGAAAATCGGAGGTAAATATAAGTTAACGGCATTGATTCAACGACGATTGAGCGAACTAATGGAAGGCTCTCGGCCGCTGATTGAGGATGCAGAAGGTATGACTCAGATGGAAATCGTCATTGAGGAAATTATGCAGGACAAGATAACAATCGAAGGCTCGGCGGGTGATATTGATAGGTCTGATGAGGAGTAAAATAGAACGATGCCCCAGGCAAAAGTAAGTCTTGATGGTTTGAAAGTTCTGTTGGGGGTTAGCGGGGGGATTGCTGCATATAAGGCGGTCGATTTGGCGAGTAAGCTGAGCGAAGTCGGTGCAAAAGTAAGGACGGTGATGACGGAGGCCGCCTGTGAGCTGGTTGGGCCGAAAAGCTTCGAGGCGGTTACGGCTTCTGCGGTCTATAGAAGTTTGTGGAGTCCAGGTGAGGAGTATACAATCAGCCATATAAGTCTGGTTGAGTGGGTGGATGTTGTTGTGGTGGCACCTGCAACGGCTGATATTATTGGTAAAATCGCAAACGGCATATGCGACGATTTGCTAAGTACGGTTCTTTGTGTGTGCTGGGCGAAGCCGGCTCTGCTGGCGGCGGCGATGAACGATAATATGTGGACGAATCCTGCGGTGCAGCGAAATGTCAAGACGGTAAAGCAGATGGGCTTTGAGCTGATAGGGCCTGTGAAGGGGCGATTGGCGTGCGGGGTTGAGGCGATGGGGAGGATGTCTGAGCCGGAAGATATTCTAAAGCGAATAGAGAAAATCGCCTCAGAAGTTAAAAAGGGGTGAGGCGTGAGGTGTGTATTGTAATTTAAGCTGCAAATCAGCAATCGGCGAGATGCGAAGTTATGCATTTTTTAATCACGGCAGGCGGGACCCGAGAATATATTGACCCTGTTCGTTTTATTAGCAATGCGAGCAGCGGGAGGATGGGGTATGCACTCGCATACGCAACTAAAGAGGCGGGGCATAAGGTAACGCTTATCAGCGCTTCGGATTTGCAGCCGCCGCTCGGCATCGATTTTGTAGGTGTCGATAGTGCTAACGAAATGTTTGAGGCCGTAAAGAAGTTTTTCAGAAAGTGCGATTGTTTGATTATGGCTGCTGCGGTGGCAGACTATACTGTGGCAAGGCCGGCAAAAAGCAAAATTAAAAAGTCGGCTAAAGGGCTGACCATCAAATTAAAGCCAACAGTTGATATTCTTAAGTGGGCGGGAAAGCATAAGAAGAAAGGGCAAATTGTTATTGGGTTTGCTCTGGAAGATAAAGCGCTGCGAAAACGGGCGGAGCAGAAATTGAAAGAGAAAAACCTCGATATGATAATCGCCAACAGTCCTGCTGCAATCGATTCTGGAAGTGCAAGTGTTCAGATAAAAATGCCCGGCTGTAAATGGTTAAAACTTGCTCAGGCGACCAAGATGACGATAGCTAAAAAGATTATTTTTTTGGCAGGTCAGGGTTTATCTTGAGTTCTTTTCTTTGTGTACATTGTCGCAGTGTGTAGTTAATCTTTTATTCCGAGGTCGTATTTTGTCAGAATAGAGTCGAATTTGTAGCCGGCGGCGGTGATGTTTTCTTCAGCCCCTTCTTTTCGGTCGATGACGCAGACGATTTTTTTGACGGAGGCACCGGCTTTTGTGATAATCTTTGCGGCCTCGATGACCTGTCCGCCTGTGGTTGCGATATCCTCGACGAGCAGGACCACATCCTTTGGCTTTAAGAGGCCTTCAATCATTTTTTTTGTGCCGTAGGTCTTTTTACTGTTGCGAATAATGACCCAATTTTTTGCGGTTTCGATGGCGGTGGCTGCTGCCAGGGCCACGCCGCCGAGTTCGGCGCCGGCGATTAAAGTTACATCGTCGGAGATGTGTTTTGCAAATTCTTCAGCGAGGGCTTTTAGTATGTCGGGGCAGGTCTCAAAGAGATATTTGTCAAGATAGTATTTGCTTTTTCTTCCACTTCGCAGGGTGAAGTCGCCTTCGAGATAAGCGGTTTGCTTTATGCGATTAATTAGTTCCTGTTTTGTCATTTTTTTGCCACAAAGGCACCAAGGCGCTAAGGATTTATGATATTGTTTTTTAGACTTTTAGTTCGACCTTTCTAATTAGTTCTTTTCGGTATTTTCTTCGGATGGGCGTTACGATATTTTTTATGAATTCATCGACTTGCTGTGGTGCTCGTCCGATGTAACTTTGCGGGTCGAGGACTTTTTTGAAGTCGATATTTGCGAAGTCTCTGTCGGCTTTCAGGCGGTTAATGAGGTCGTTTGGTTTTCCGAAATTTTTGACCTGTGCGGCGGCGGCAAGGGAATGCAGTCTAATCTTCTCGTGGATTTGCTGTCTGTTTGCGCCGGCTTTGACCGCGGCGATGAGGATATTTTCTGTGGCCATAAAGGGCAGTTCGGCGGTAATTCTTGCGGCAATTACCTTTGGATAGACGATAAGGCCGTCGAGTACATTGATAAGAATTTCAAGAATTCCATCGGTGGCCAGAAAAGCTTCAGGAATGACCAGCCTTCTGTTGGCTGAATCATCGAGGGTTCTTTCGAGCCACTGCTCAGAGGCGGTCATCGCAGGGCTGGTTGCCAGGGACAGGACGAATCTGCTAAGTGCGGTAGCTCTTTCTGCGCGCATCGGATTTCTCTTATAAGCCATAGCCGATGAGCCGACCTGAGATTTTTCAAAGGGCTCTTCAATCTCTTTCAGGTTTGCGAGCAGACGAAGGTCATTGCATAGTTTGTGAGCGGATTGTGCAACTGAGGCGAGGGCATTTATTACGAAGGTGTCGATTTTTCGCTGGTATGTCTGGCCGGTAACGGTGCAGGTTTTTTTGAAGCCGAAAGCCTTTGCGACGGCGCTGTCGAGCTGTTTGACTTTGGTGTTGTTGCCATCGAAGAGGGTAAGGAAAGAGGCCTGCGTTCCGGTTGTGCCTTTAACACCTCGGAAGGGGAGGGTTTCAAGGCGGTACTCTATTTCCTGCAAATCGATTGCGAACTCATAGCACCACAGGGTTGCCCTTTTGCCGACGGTTGTTAGCTGGGCAGGCTGAAAATGTGTAAAGCCCAGGGTTGGCAGTGAGCGGTGTTTCTTTGCGAAGGTAGCAAGCAGGTTTATAACGGAGGCCAGTTTAGCGGCTGTTATTTGCAGGGCGTGGCGCATAATAATCAGGTCGGCGTTGTCGGTTACAAAGCAGCTTGTTGCGCCGAGGTGAATGATTGGTGCGGCTTTTGGGGCGGCGTCGGCGAAGGTGTGGATGTGTGCAACAACGTCGTGGCGGAATTTCTTTTCGTATTTTGCGGCCTTGTTAAAGTTGATATCGTCGAGACGGCGTGCCATTTGGTTTATTTGATTTTGCCTTATGTTGAGTCCGAGTTTTCTTTGTGCTTTTGCGAGTTCAAGCCAGAGCCGTCGCCAGGTACTGAACTTTTTTTGTGCCCCGAAAATTTCAGCCATTTCTTCCGAGGCGTTTCTCTCAACGAGAGGACTGGTGTATTTAGTTTTTAGT
>CAYXPG010000116.1:0-6309 GCA_964467205.1 uncultured Pirellulales bacterium
AGTTTCTCATGGCCGGCAGTACTGTTGTCATTCATCTGACGGATAACACCATTTTGTAAAACATCTTTCACGTTTGGGTCGCCGTTACCTGCTATTGCATATTGGAACAGGGCCGCCTGAAGATAAATTTCTTCTCCGTAAACCTGTCTGTGTTCCGGATGGCTGCCACAGGGACAAAGCCGGCCGGACTGCGCATCCCGTTTATATGCCCAGGCACTTGCCAGGTTATGTGCACTCTCATCAGAGCGGTCCTGCGGCTCGGCACCAGGTTCATCTTTAAGCGTCCATGTCAAATCATATAATAAAAGTGCTTCCGCGTCGGTGTGCCAGTATCCAGGAGCATTTTTAGGATTAGTGCGGCAGCCGCCATTGTGGAATATGCCGTGAATTTTGTAATCGCCGCCAAAATCATAATAATCAAGAAGTGGTGATATTGGCAGCGGTGTATTATCATCAAAGTAAGGAGTAACGCCGTCAGGAATAGTATGGTCGGTGTAGGTACCGGAGATTCCACAACCAGCCACATTGGCTGGCCATATCTTAAAGTATTCGTCTTTATTACTTGAGGTTATCCAGGCGCCGGCACAGGAACCGGTATAGCTGCCGCCGTTATAATAAAAATCCCGCACACGCTGGCGACCTTCTTCGCCAAGGTTGGTGCCATGAGTAGTAGACTTACCACCGTTGACATATATCAGGCGAAATCTCGGCTCACCATCGGGGTAAAGAAACACTCCATTATCATCCTGCCAGGAGCCATCGTCGGTCTGAACCATTATTTTCAACGTTTCATTGACATCGCCTGTGTCAATAAATTCACTTGAGTAGCCCAACATACCCACAGCAGGTATGTCCTGGTCGTTGTAGCCGGTTAAGCCGGCTCCGCCATCGATGAAAAGGTCATGGTAATAGCCTTCAATTACGGCCCAGGCTGGGCACGAAAAGCACATCACTGCAGCAAAAACTAAAATTATTACCGCAAAGAATTGATTTTTATCTGCCGCAAAAGTTTTAATCTTTACCTCAACTCCTTCTTGCAACATTAAATACAACTTCTACTGCATTTTACCTTATTATTTAAAAAGAATCAAGGAAAATCCGATAAATCAAAGGGGAATACCCTTTAACCATTCCAAACTGCTATTGTGTGGTTGGACGACAATGCCGGCTCCCAGCTTCTGTAAAGCTGTTTTTTGCCAATGAACCGTTAAGCTTTCATGTCAGTAAATTCAGATATGTCACCAACCAGCGCTAATTGTATAGGCAGTGCCGTTTAGAACTTCAAGATTGCCGCAGTATTGCCAGCCCCAGGATACTTTGGTTGTCTCAACAGTATCAACACCTTTAACTGCTATGTACCAGAGGCCTGCCGAAGGATTGTCTATATTAATCGTTTCGTCTGCTCTTGAACTATTTGCAGCCGTTATAACACCCTTTTTGCCCCTAAAGGCAAAATCACCCTTTCTTGCAAAAAGGTCAAGATTATGAGTATCATCCCCATCCAGTGTTATGGTCAGCTTTTTCGTCCTTTTCGCCACATCTATAGTAAAGTGATGATATTGCTTATCACCGATTTTTTCATAACCGCTCCTTTTGTTATCATTCATCCGACGGGCAGCACCGTTTTCCAAAGCCGCTTTTACGTTTGGTGAACCGACCCCATCTAAAGCATACTGGAATATTGCCGCCATCATATCTCGCTGTTCACCATATGTTACACCTTCCGGATGAGAGCCGATGGGTACAACTCTGCCTGTATTATCACTTTTCTTAAGTGCCCACGTGCTTACTTTTTTGTGTATCTTATTCGGCCCATAATCATATCTTGAAAGCACTTCAGTATCTTCGGCCCAATGTAAGCTGTTGGCCTCATCAATATAACAGCCCCCATTGTGATATACATCATCAACGTATAGGTCGCCGCCGTAATCATAATACTTAAGCAGCGGTGAATCCTTCGGAATAAAATGTCCCGTACGAGTCTTACTGAGCCCTGTTGTGTGGGCGCGTCCCGGCCAAAGCTCAAAATACACCTTCTTCTTTACTTTCTGCGTCCCTTCTGTACTGATGAAAGCACCTGCACAGGAACCACTATAGCTGCCTCCGTTGTTGTAAAAATCTCTCACCCTCTGTCGGCTTTCTTCGCTGAGAGATTTGCCGTGTCTTGTTGCACTGCCGCCATTGACATATATAAACCGGAACCTCGGCTCTCCGTCAGGATAAAGCAGGACTCCGTTGTCATCAAATTCATTGCCGGCTATAACTTTGTTTTGAATGGCTTTCTCTTCTTCAGCGGAACCTTTATTTGCCAATGCAACATATTCCATCGTCAGTCCAAGATAGGTTGCAGCAGGTAAATGCTTGTAAGTAGTCAGTCTGCATCCGCTGTCCATAAAGAGGTCTTTATAGTATCCCTCAACCGTTTCTTTGTAGCCGGCCGGGAATATATATGCCGTGATTGAATAGGAAACACCATTAAGTACCGCAAGATTACCGGTATATTTATAACCCCATTCTTCTTTGGTTACCGAGACGGTGCTAACGCCTTTTACTCCAACATACCACATACCGGCCTGAGGATTATCAACAGTAATAGACTCTCTCGGTTTAGCGGAGTTCGTTGCCTCAATCACTCCATCCTCACCCTTAAAGGCAAAACCGCCCTTTTTGAGAAAAAGATTAAGGTCGTTAACATCGTCATCTCCGCGCATACTAATCGTAAGCTGTTCGGTCCCTTCAGGAACATCAATTGTAAAATGGTGGTACTGTTTATCGCCTATCTTTTCGCGCCCGCTACTTTTGTTATCATTCATCCGACGTGCAGCACCATTTTCCAGGGATGCCTTTATATTAGGTGAGCCCTGACCATCCATTGCGTATCGCAGTACCGCTGCCGTAAGGTCTCGCTGTTCACCGAAAGGCATACGTTCCGGATGGGAGCCGATTGGTACAACCCTGCCTGTATCGGCATTTTTCTTATATGCCCAGATGTCGGCGTGGCCGTCAGCCGCTTTGCCGGGGGCGTCATATATAGTACAAACCTCGGTGCCGCTGTGCCAGAAGTTCGGGTCGCCGAATATGGCAGAAGGGCCATTCCAGTGCTGAATGTCATCGATGTAAAAGTCGCCGCCAAAATCATAATAGTTAAGCAGCGGTGAGTCCGCGGGAATTTTATTAGCGACTTTGAACACTCCTTTGAAGCTGAAAGTCTGGGCCGGCCAAATACCAAAATATGTCTCCCTGACAGGTTTGGTACTCGTACCCTTACTGCAAATAAAAGCACCGGCACAGGAGCCGGTGTAGCTGCCGCCGTTGTTATAAAAATCCCTTACTCTTTGCCTGCCTTCTTCGCCGAGAGACCTGCCGTGGTTCCCGGCGCCGCCGCCACTGACATATATACATCGAAACCTCGGTTCTCCATCGGGGTAAAGAAGCACACCATTATCATCATACTCGTTTCCAATGAACAGCGAATCCTGAATTGCCTGTTCTTCCGGCGGAATGTTACTTCCCTGTATCAGCGTAAGATGCTCATACGAAAGCGCCAGAAGCTTGGCCGCAGGGTACTCTGTAGTTTCAACCAGCCGAAGGGCGGAATCCTGGAAAAGGTCTTTATAAAAACCCTCGGTTTCTGTTCTAAAGCTCCAGATATAACCCGGCTGCACCCTGCCGTTATTTATTTCGTTTACTTTCCAGTAATAAGTCGTGCCCGCTTTGAGACCTTTGGGGTCAAAACTGTTACCATCCTGCAGGCCGATATGCACCTCTGCAATGCCCTTGTTTACATCATACCAATCGGTGCCGAAATACACATCGTGTCGATTAGCGCTCACCCCACATCTACCCGGCGTCCAGCTGAGAACTACATCGGTAGATACATTTCCGGTAGTATCAGTCGGATTCGGTTCTGTGGCAAAACCGCCACGATAAAGAATTCGTATCTCTCTTTCCGACAGTGCCCGGTCATAAAGGCGGACATCATCAATCAGGCCTCTCCAACTGAAGCGGGGATCAGCATCGTTGGAGCCAATAAAAAAGTTATAGTCATTGCTGGCGAGATATTGTTTGCATGAACCTGCCGAATCAATCTTGGCATCGATATAAAGATACCTGGCGCCGGTGTACCGGTCATAAACAAAAACGATAAAGTGCCATTTATCATCCTGTATATCTTTACTTCCATTGACTGCGCCGGCGTGATAACCAATCGTCGAGTTGTAAAATTTGAGGTAGTTGCCGCTGCCGTCTCTGGCTATCATAAACGCATCCCCTTTGCTTGCGATGCACTCATTAAGACCTACAAAGTATTTTGTTTTGACCCAAACTGCCACAGTAACCGATTTTGTAATGTCGGCCCAGTCGCAGTCGGAGGCGCCGCCTCCGCAGTTTACGCCGCTTTTATAGTTACTTCTAATACGGAGAACTTTACCTCTTTCGGAATCGTCAACAATATCAGCCTCTCCAATGATTGTGCCGTGGTGGCCGTTGCCGCTGATATCGTTGGCTGTGCCGTCGTCAAAGTTCCATCGCCCCAGAAGGTTCGGCTCGGCAGATACCTGCCCTGCCACAAGGCAAAACAATAATACCGTTATTACCAGGTTAAGTTTAGCTTTCATCTTTATTCCTTTATCCTAATCCAAACAACATAAACATCATTCCTGTTTTATACAATTGTCAGAGAAAAATCAACAAAAAAACAGGCACAATGAACCCCACATATGCTTTGCGCTCTTTCTAATGCTCTCCTTTATCCCTGTTTCAATATCCATTCAATCCTTGTAATCCCTGTCTTTTTGAATATAATGAGCCGGTTAAATTAATATTATTAAGGAATCCGACTATGGCAAAAATTACAAAGCTTGATGACATAGTATCACTCTGCAGACGAAGGGGCTTTATATTTCAGTCCAGCGACATTTACGGCGGCCTGGCAAGCTGCTATGACTATGGCCCGCTCGGCGTCGAACTAAAGAACAATGTCAAAAAGGCCTGGTGGAAAAGCACCGTACAAATGCGCGACGACGTTGTCGGCCTTGACTGCAGTATCCTTATGCACCCATTGGTATGGAAGGCCTCCGGGCACACCGACAAATTCGCCGACCTTATAGCCGAATGCAAAAAGTGCAACACAAGAACCAGGGTTGACCACTTAACCGATAGTACAAAAGAACACGCCGATGAACATACCGAGCACATCACCATCGATACCGTAATGGCCGAACAGCATGATTTAAGCAGCAAGGTATGCCCGAACTGCAGCGCCGTGGGTGATTTTACCGAGCCGATGCCCTTTAAGCTGATGTTCGAAACACAAATGGGCGCCAATATCGACGACTCAATGACCCTCTATCTTCGTCCCGAAACCGCGCAGGGAATCTTTGTCAATTTCAGAAACATTCTCGACACCACAAGAATAAAGGTCCCTTTCGGCATCGCCCAGATAGGCAAGAGCTTTCGTAATGAAGTAACCACAAAGGCCTTCATTTTCAGAACGCGTGAATTTGAGCAGGCCGAAATTGAGTTCTTCTGTGAGCCGGGCACCGATGACGACTGGTTCGAGCACTGGAAAGAGGCAAGGTTCAACTGGTACACTGACCTGGGAATCAAAAAGCAAAACCTCCGGTTCCGCGAGCACGACTCCGACGAGCTTGCCCATTACGCAAAAAGCTGCGTTGACGTCGAATACAAATTCCCATTCGGCGGCGGAGACTGGCAGGAGCTTGAAGGAATCGCAAACCGAACGGATTTCGACCTCAGACAGCATCAGCGTGGTATGAAAACGCTTAACAAGTGGTACGAAAACGACAGGGACATATCGAAATTCGAATTGGCCGATGAATCCGAAGGTTTCCATAGAGGCCCCCTTTCATTTTTCGACGAACAGGCAAAGAAACGCTACATCCCCTATGTAATTGAGCCCAGTGCCGGTATTGACAGAAGCGCTTTGGCCTTTCTCGTCGATGCTTACGATGAAGAGCAGGTCCGCGGCGAAAAAAGAAATCTCTTAAGATTTCACCCCGCCCTTGCACCGGTTAAGGCCGCTGTCTTCCCATTAGTCAAAAGGGATGGTATGCCGGACGTGGCACAAAACATTTACAACGACCTCAAAAAGTACTTCAACTGTTTCTACGACCAAAAAGGTGCCATCGGCCGGCGCTACCGCCGACAGGACGAAGCCGGCACACCTTTCTGTATTACTGTTGACGGCCAGACATTGCAGGATAGCACCGTCACCGTTCGCGACCGCGACTCGATGGAGCAGGTAAGAGTCTCAACCGACCAGCTATTAAATCATCTGCGGGAAAAACT
>CAYXPG010000117.1:0-1765 GCA_964467205.1 uncultured Pirellulales bacterium
TGGGAAATCCTGGTTTAATGTCTAATTTGCTCCACGCTTTTATCAGCAGAACAGTCGAAACAATCGCAACGACAGTCAATGTTATTGCCGAAGTATAATTGGCATAAATCCAGCAGCCCACCGAAAAGAGGGCGCTGTAAACCGCAAAGCAGCCCAGAACCATACACAAAATACCGAAAGGCAGGTCGCCCTTTTTAGCTGTTTCGACAACCGGTTCGTTATCAACTTTGGCCCGCTGGAGGACTTTCTCCCAGCCGGGCCCTCCCGGCTGAACAAGACTGTAAAAACTTCGCAGGGTCTTATCACTTGTCGGCTTCGTAACTAAAGTTACAAATATCCAGGAGATGGTTGTTATACCCACACCAATAATCAGCTTCTGCCAGCTTGCAAACTCGGCCAGACCGATATTGGTGTGAACAAATTCGAAGTAGCAGGCGACCATAAAAGAGACAATCATTGCGGCAAACTCACTGAATGCGTTAATGCGCCACCAGAACCACCGCAGTATGAAAAGCAGCCCGGTGCCGGCCCCAATCTGCAACATCAAATCGAAGGCGCGTTTTGCGTTTTCCAGAAAGGGAGCTAAACAGCACGCCCCGACCATCAAAAGGAGCGTTGAGAGGCGCCCTACAAAAACCAGGTGTTTTTCAGAGGCGTCCGGCCTTATAAAACGCTTGTAAACGTCATTGACTACGTATGACGAACCCCAGTTCAAATGTGTTGAAATCGTGGACATATAAGCGGCTATCAATGAGGCCAATACCAGGCCAAGCAGCCCTGCAGGAAGAAAAGTAAGCATCGCAGGATATGCAAGGTCATGCCCCATTACACCGCTTTCGACATTTGGAAATGCGGCTTTCAGCGAGGCAAGGTCGGGAAAAACTATCAAAGAACACAGAGAGACAATAATCCACGGCCAGGGGCGTAATGCATAATGGGCGACATTAAAAAGCAAGGTCGCGCCGACTGAATTTTTTTCATCCTTTGCCGAGAGCATTCTTTGAACAAGATAACCGCCGCCGCCCGGCTCTGCTCCGGGATACCATACACTCCACCATTGTACCGCCAGGGGAATAATGAGAACCGACACCAGCAGTTCTGTGTTTGAAAAATCCGGCAGAATAGTCAGCTTGCCCGCAAGATTGGAATGACTGAGCATATTGGCAAGGCCGCCGACGTTGGGGTGTTTTAGAGCAATTGCAGCGGCCATCACCGAGCCGAACATGGCAATGGCAAACTGAAAAAAATCTGTAATCAAAACACCTCGCAGACCGCCCAGCATACTGTAGCATACGGTAACTGTCGCTGCGATGGTTACTGTTTGAACGGGAGTCAGGCCCAGCATAACTCTGCCGATTTTTATCGCAGCGAGGGTAACACTCGCCATAATAACAATGTTGAAAAAGACCCCGAGATAAATCGCTCTAAAACCCCGCAAAAAGGCGGCTGGTCTGCCGTCATAACGCAACTCGTAAAATTCAATGTCCGTCATTACCCCCGACCTCCGCCATAGTTTGGCATAAACGAAGACCGTCAGCATTCCGGTCAAAAGAAAAGCCCACCAGACCCAGTTGCCGGAGACGCCGTTTTGTCGAACAATATCGCAGACAAGGTTCGGCGTGTCGGTCGAAAAGGTCGTGGCCACCATCGAGACTCCAAGCAGCCACCACGGCATATTCCTGCCGGAAAGGAAAAATTCGGAAGAGCTCGAGCCGGCTTTTTTGGAAACAATAATACCGATAAGTAATGATATGCCGAAAAAAGC
>CAYXPG010000117.1:1865-4316 GCA_964467205.1 uncultured Pirellulales bacterium
CTTCTGGTATCGAAACCCAGCAGCCCCAGCAGTGTCGGCGTTAAATCGATAGAGCTGACCGGCTCTGTAATTCTTCTTTGCCCCTTGAGAAGAGACGGTGCCCGCATAACCCAGGGTATGCGCAACGTCTCTTCAAAAGCTATTCGCTGGTGTCCGCTCAGTCCGTGTTCGCCGAACGCTTCGCCGTGGTCTCCGATGACACAATAAATAGTATTATCCGAAAGATTCAACCCGGCAAGCTCTTCATTAAGCGCTTCTAAAAATTTGTCGGTATAGCGAATTGTTTGCAGGTAGCGCTCGAACGGCTTCCTGGCCGGGGCCGCAAACCACTCAGGAACCTCATAGGGGTCGTGTGAAACCGAGCATAGAATTACCAAAAGAAAAGGCCCGGCATCGGCTTTTATCCATTCGCTTATAGGTTTAAGCATTGAAAACTCATCACACGCCAGGTAACCCAAAAAGGCATTAGGGTCGTTCAAATTGTCCCTTGCCCAGAATTTATCAAAGCCGAGGTTGTAAACAAGTCCCGGCCGGCACTCGAAGTTGCCTTTGGCCGACTGGAAAAATGCACTGCGATATCCCAATTGTTGTTTTAGAATCGTAGCAAGACTGGCGTAGGGCTTTGCAACCGGCACTGCTTCGGCAATGTCCTGAGAGATTGAGGGAAATCGGCCGGTCAAAAGTGAGAACAGTGCCTTTGTCGTATGAGCGAGTGACGACCGGGTATTCGAGAACTCTGCACCCCGGCCGGCCAGCCCGGCAAGAAAAGGCGTCGGGTCATCTTTATCTCTTGCCAGCGAAGTGAGTCTGTGTTGAATCCCTTCGAGAACGACTATAACAACGTTGTGGTTTATTTGCCGCTGTTGGTCGGCCAATGCAATTTCAAACTCATCGAACGCAGGTATTTTTCGTTTGGCATTGTCCAGGTCGGTCTTGGTCAGTCGGCTGGAACCGGATGTGAAAAAACCTGTTACAGCCCTTAAGTGGCAGTTATAGCGCAGGCCAACCGATGCTGTTTGTGATGAGCCTTGTTTGCGGGTTACACCATGGGCCAGAGCGGCAACAAAGATAATAATAACCGAAATAATAATTTTCTTCGCGAAGCTTTTGCGGTTGTAAACCGGCAGCGGCGGTCTCGCCAGAACGAAAAAGAAAAAGGTAAGCGCAGCGGCGCTGGGGCCGAGTAATATAAAGGCTGCACCAGGCATTTTTATCAGATTGACGCCGATGATGATTAACGAATTCAATGGGTCGCGAACAAGCGGCAAAAGAGTTCTCGGCAGGATTTGAGTCCCTGTTCTTATCACCCAGCCGGCGTTCATAACCGACCACGTGCACACTACAGCGGCAAAAATCGTAACCGACCGAACGACCTTTTTACCGGGCCTGCGAAAACAGATTATCGACAGAACAACTTCAATCCCCAACAGGACAGAGACATCAGCGAGAATCCAGCCTAAGTATTCGCCGAACAGGTCATTCTTAAATGAATGAAATAACTTTACCGCCAAGGTGCTGAACAACGCACCGAACATAATAACGCTGTAAGCGCGGGGCGCCAAAAGCCCATACAATCGCTGAATCGGCAAAAGCGTTTTGACCCGGCAGCCGGATTGTGAACGTCCGTTGTTCATATAATGCGGCAGGATACTAAAAACCCCACCAAATAGCAACCTGCTTATCTATGCATTCTCACTCGGTTTTAAGCTCTCCAGAACATCTGCCAGGACAAGTTCTGCATAGCAGATAGAAGTGTCGGCGGCGCCGTAATAAATCCGCAGCCTGCCGTCTTCACAGAGCAGCCCACAGCTAAAAACTACGTCTCCGAAGAAGCCCTCACATTCATAATCAGTTTCCGGCTCGAGAACAGGTGTTTGGCTTCTTGCGATAATCCTGGATGGCTCTTTCTCATCGAGCAGCACCGCCCCGAGGCAATACCGGTCTTCTCTGTCAGCTCCGTGATAAATTTCGAGCCAGCCCCGCTCTGTTTTTATCGGCACAGCGCCGGCACCGATTTTTTTCTCGTCCCAGCAGCCGGCGCGAGGCCCCATCAGATATCGATGGCGGCCCCAGCAGAACAAATCATCTGATTCGGCAATCCAAATGTCCTGTCTCTTAAACAAGGGTGAATTTGGCCTGCTGAGAGCGTAGTATTTGCCGTTAATCTGTTCGCCAAAGAGCACGACGTCCTTATTATCAGGACAGAAGATTACGCCGTAACGCTCGAAAGTGCTAAAATCCTCTGTAGAGGCCAGGCAGGTCGTTATCCCCAAAGGGCTTACCGCAGCGTAAGTAACGTAATATTTTCCGTCGATAAGACTGATTCTCGCATCTTCGAGCCCGAATGTCTCATAATCGGTTGCCGGGGCCATTGCAGGCGTCTCTTCAATCTCGAAGTTTACCCCGTCTTTACTGCGGGCCAGTCTTAAATGCGAAATCGATGTAAGGTAT
>CAYXPG010000117.1:4416-6253 GCA_964467205.1 uncultured Pirellulales bacterium
GTTTACCCCGTCTTTACTGCGGGCCAGTCTTAAATGCGAAATCGATGTAAGGTATATCTCGGTCGGCGTTACTATTAACCTCGGGTCTGAAAAATCGTTTGCAGGGTCATCTTTTGGAAACTTTTTCAGCACAATATCATTTTTCGCAACATCGTAAATCGGGACAAAAACGGCCTCCGGATGCGAGATGATGGGTTTTTCCGCCACGCGAAGTAGCAGAACGACCTGGTTTTCGAAACGTGCGACGCCGGCATTGAATACGCCGACAACCTCGAAACCGTCTCTTGACGGCTTGACGTTTTTCGGCTCAATTATAGGATTATCCGGCTGACGAAAAACTTCCATCTGTCAGTCCTTTAACTTTATCAATTCCACATCTTTATTTTTAGCAGACTTTACAGCAACTTACGGGAAAAATCAATGTTGAAATTAATAGCGAAACTCATTTTCGGCCTTGCTGCCCAAAAGCAGGCTCATCCCTCACGTTAACTTCGAAATTTGTTCCCCGCCAAAACGAAAACAACGCCGAAGGCACTCCACTGCCGATTCACGAGACACGATTTACGAGTGACGATTTATTTCGCCTCTTTCAGAAACCCTTCCATTTTCTCTTTGAATGCCGGCGGCCCGCCTTTTATATATCCTGTCTTTCCGAGCCGCTCGCCCTGCGCGTCCGTAAGTATAAGGGTTGGGAAAAATTTATGGCCGTATCTCTTCGCCACCCGACGGTTCTGCTGCGCAAGTTTAGTCGGCATCGGACTCTTCCTGAGAAAATCCAGCTTAAGAAGAACAAACTTGTCTTTTACATAGCTCTTGGCCTCTTCCTTATCAAGGACCTCTTCATCGAGTCTCCAGCACCATTTACACCAGTCGGTGCCGCTAAAGTAAATCAGCATCGGCTTGTTCTTTTGCTCTGCGATGAGTTTTGCCCTGTCGAAATTTCCCAGCCACTCGCCCGGCTCATAAGGCAGCGGCGGTGCAGCCTCACGCAGCCCCGACACAACAGACTGGATGTCCTCTAACTGCCCGCGGGACCGATAGAGTACCTTGTCCTTTTTCACATCAACAAGTGCCATCTCGAATTTTGTTTTTCCAAGTTTGTGGCGCTCTTTAAGTTCCTCGAAGGCCTTTTTATCTTCCGCCTTGACGTCTCCTCCCATCGGCACATCGACCTGCACAACCGTCATACAGCCGTTGGCCAATATGCCAAATCCATCGTCTTTGTAAAGTCCCTGGAGTTTTTCATTGAGCGAGGTTAAAGATTTATCTGCGACGATAAGCAGCATCGGCACCGCATTTTCCTTCGCGCAGGCCTTGGCTTCGGCAATACTGGTATACGGCTCAACGACCCTGAACTGGGAATGGTTAAGTACAATCGGCTCGACCTTTTCTTTCAGCACATCCGGCCCGCCTTCGATGTAGCCGAACCGCGTTATTTCATTGCCGTCCGGAGCAAGCAGCACTATCGTTGGATATTCTTCGATGCCGTACTTGTCCGCCAGCTTTCTGTTCCCACCGGCTGTTTCTTCTGTCGCATTGCCTTGTTCGCCTGTCTCCACTTTTAGCAGGATGATATTTCTCCTCGACCAATTATAAAATTCTTTCGTGTCGAATACTTCCCTGTCGAATTGCTCAGACAATCCTTCCTGGCCGCTTTTAGTGAACTTAACCATAATTAGATAAGAATCTCTTTTTGCCACCTTCATAGCTTCGTCATACGAGTCATACCATTTAGCCTTCTTTTTCTGGGCTGCTGCGGCGCTGTTGCACAGGCCGAAAATCACAAAAGCTGCAAGTAAAAATACAATTCCTGAATTTTTCCACGTTACAGACATAT
>CAYXPG010000118.1:0-6225 GCA_964467205.1 uncultured Pirellulales bacterium
ATAAAGAACAGAATAACTTAAAGGGCTGACAATTAACGGCCTGCAGAGCTTTCTGTAGGCCGTTTTTTCTACGATACCGGCTTTTGTTTCATCTGCGACTTTCAGTATCGTCCTCAATGCCAGCGACTTGCCAATCACTCGCCGCTACACCCTCCCTCATATCAAAAACCAAACACCTTGCGGCAAAAAGGTTTTGGCAGCAACATTCGAGTAGTACTAATCAGAGCTAAACATATTGATATTGTCATCAAACCAACAGCGAGTTGGTACAGCACCGGGAATGAATAGATTTTAGTTTCTTTGAGGGCCCTGACAACGCGGGTAAGAACAGGCACATGTGTAAGGTATATCCCAAAAGAGTAATAGCCAATTGTCACTAATAATTTTGGCCAATGGTGAAGACATTCTCTTACGAAAAGAAAACCAAAGATGGTACATACAGAATACATAAACGTAGAATATTTCATTGCATGAGCTGCAAAATCAAGATTATCGTATTTCGATAACAGTACCACCCCTTCCAGTTCGGAAATCAGCAGACAAACCAATATGGCAGGCAAAATAAAAAGCCGCACCCTTTTTGTGGTAAATATCTTACTGTCGGAACTGCCTACCAGCAGACCAATTTCATAAAAGATAATCCATGAACAGAACAGTGGTAGAAATAGAAGCCCGAAATTGAAGCGCAATATCGAGAGGTAATGAAATAACAGACTTATTACATTTACTATAAGAACCAACATTAACCCATATGGTTTGCGATTGATATAGTGCAAAAGCGGAGTCATTACATAGAATTGGGCAATCAATATGATAAAAAAATAAGGAAAGGATGCTCTGCCTGTCAGAAGTTTAAATATTATCTCTCGCACATCAACATTGCCTGTCCTAATGGCAGCATAGGCCAGAAAGAGAAATGACCAGAATAAGTATGGAATAAGAACCCGTGTAAGTCTTTTTATCAGACAAGTTTTATAGTCTTGTAATAACCTGATTGGCTTCTTTGCCATCCAATATCCGGAAATAAAAATAAATGCTGGAACGCCGAAACTGAATAATTGACAGTAAAAAAGATAACGGGAATTCCAATAACCACTAAGGTAAACTACATGAATTGCAACAACAGCAATTATCGCAACTCCCCGAAATGCATCAAACGATATGTCCCTGTCTTTTTGCATAATCGTATATTGTCAGCAAAAGCAGCCGCTTCTCCTGGCCCAAAGCATAGAGCACCGACAATGGTATGGCATTACTCAATGCCCCATAATATCAAATTAAATGCATTATGCAACTGACAGTCGTTCCATTTTTACACATAGTTTCTCTCGGTCATTGCCTACAGCCAGTTCACTAACGCCTTAGGCGAATAGCCGGCGGCGTCTGGCGACCATTAGAAAAATATCTAAACTGGCAGCAGGAATTGCCGGAAATAACAGAAAACAGCCGACAATGCTGCGTATAATCACTTGATATACAATAGGTTATCAAAAAGTAACCTCCGGTCTTGCTATAATGTCATAAATTTCGTTTTTTTTTTAAACTGCAATTTTATGCTTGCATATGGCTGTCCGGTGTGCTATAGTACTCTTCGGTTAGTAGAGGCAAGAAGATATTCCGGCCTTGGGGGATGAGAAAACTCACTTTTTGGGCATTGTGCTTTTTAAGGCGTTTAATGTGTCTATGTCCATCGATTAGCCCAAAAAACTACTAAAGTCTTCATATATATCAGGGGATAAGAAAACTCATCGGTTGTGTATTATCACAATGTGTGGATTTCGCTTATTGTGAGGTTCTTTATTCGTGAGCTGTTGTGCTCCTTGTGGAGTAAAAAAGACATGTTTGCGTATAAAAAATTGAATTCTCTTGTTTTAGTATTTAGTGCGGTGCTGATGATTTGCGCCGCATTTGCTCAGGCTCAAACAAAAGTGTATCTGCTCGCAGGCCAATCAAATATGGTTGGCTGGAGCGACAGTGACAACCTGCCGCCGGAATTGCAACAACCGCGCTCCGATATTCAAACTTACTGGCAAGGCATCTGGTATGACCTTCAGCCGGGACTTGGCGGAAACAGCAGCAAATTTGGGCCGGAAATCACCATAGGCCATGACCTAGCCGATGCACAGCCCGGCGAGAACATCGTGCTGATTAAATATGCGGTAGGTGGTACCAGTCTTTGGAACCACTGGCGGCCAACAGACGGGCCCCAATACGTCAACTTTATGAACGCTGTGAATGATGCGCTGCTCTCAATCAGTAACCCGAAAATAGTCGGAATGTTCTGGATGCAGGGCGAATCCGATGCCTATCCGCCCCAATCTACTTTGAGTCACGCCGAGGCCTATGAACAAAACCTGACCGACTTCATTCAAAGCGTTCGCTATGACCTTGGGATATCCGATATGCCATTTGTGCTCGGGCAGATTTCAGACGAACCTCTCTGGACGTGGGGGGATATTGTGCGTCAGGCGCAATTTAATGTGAGTCAGAATGTGCCCGGCACAGCACTGGTTATCACCGACGATTTGGGGATACTGGCTGACGGAATGCACTACGACTCTGCGGGAGTGATAACGCTTGGCTTACGTTTTGCCCAGGCTATGCAGGATATAGAACCTGCGGTCAGTGAGTCTTCCAGCAGCAACAGCGGTACGACACTAAGCTGGCCGCACCCTGTCGGCAGCGGAAACAACCGCGTTCTGGTAGTGGGCATCGCCGGGGAAGACAATAGTGAGAATGACCTTGTAATAAACAGTGTCACATACGACGACGTCAGTATGGAGCTGGTAGAGGGAACAAGTCAATTAGTGTATCTCCCTGCAATATACTTGAAGACAGAATTATATTACCTGCCTGAGAGCAATCTGCCCTCATCCGGTTTTCATATGGTTGAAGTTACCTATTCCGGCAATGTTAGTAAAAGATGTGCCGGGGCAATTACGATAAAGAACACAGAGCAACAGCCTGCAGAAGCAGTCGCCGCTAACTCAAGCCAGGATGCAAACACTATCTCCACCGACATCACCACACAGACCTACGGCGCATGGGTGGTTGATATAGCAGGCTGCAGCAACTCGGGTTCGTTCACTGTCGGCGAAGACGGCAATCAAACAGAGTGGTTTGACGTTAGCAGCGATGATAGTACAGGAGCCGGCAGTACAAAACAAGCAGCGGCGGCAAGGGCAACCACAATGAACTGGAGCTTCAACGGCATCAACTCTGCAATAGCCCATTCAGTAGCAGCGTTTGCACCCACCACTCGCACCATCTCCGGTTACATTCTGGAGCCCAATGAGGCGCCAATCAAAGAGGTGCTGGTGTCACCGGACAGCGGCGTAGAGCCCGGCACAACCGAAAATGACGGCTACTACGAACTGTTAGTACCTTATCACTGGTCCGGGAACGTTACACCAACTAAAGCTCAATATATATTCGGCCCGTCCAAAGAAACATACAGCAACGTAACTGCCGACCAGCCGGCTCAGAACTATCAAGGCAAAGACATCAAAGTCTATGACCTTGACGATGACGGCTTTATTGGCTGGGGTGATATTGCTGTAATGTATGAAAATTGGCTCGAGACCGACCCGAATATCGAAGGAGACTTTAACAGCGACGGCATTGTTGACTTCCTGGATTTTGCCGAATTCGGCCTGGCCTGGTAAACTCGATAAAATCAGGACTTAACAGATTTAACAATTAATGGCCTGCAAAAATATACTTGCAGGTCATTTTGTTTCTATATCGTCCCGCAGCAAAGCAGCAGTTACAGTACCAGAAATCATAGGAGATGTTACTACCCTCGCCAGTACTCTTATTTACGACAACAACATAACTTCTTCAAGCTGGTATCATACAAGTCCTGCGTATGAGTTGCTCGACTTTGGGACGAGTGTTGGAGGAAGTGTGAACAGTTTTACCATAGGGTACGTTACCACACTGTCGGACCCCGGAACCGTAACCATCCGCTTCCGTGCCGGCACGACGAGTTCGAGGCGCGGCACGTGTATTAAGGGCTTTAACATTTCCCGTAAGGCTTTATCAGCCCTATACTTAACTAACGAGGCCGATGAGACTCGAACTCACAACCTTCGGATCGACAGTCCGAATTTGTCCGTTTTGGCACCGGCTATACTGATCCAGAAACGTTGATCATAAAAAGTAATGGTGACAAAAATGAGAACAAAATAAACGAAATTACATAACGAAAAGAATATTTGGTGCAAAATTCAGGTAAGAAAATTATCAAGTTTGAGCTTTCTGCCAAGAAAAACAGGACATGGATTTGAGCGTTAATCTCTGGTAAAGAATTCTTGTTAAAAATCGGAACTAAGAATATGTAATTTTTTCAGTTGCACCAGCAAGTTTGGTAATCGGCATGTAAAACAGCCACAGGGCGGCATGTCCCTTGTCGATGAGATTAAGCGGAGTTTGCTTCACAAGTGCAATTTGTGCAACTATCCTACATTATGATGATACTTGCACCTGGGGGAAGCTATGTTTGAGGATCAAATCGACAGTCCGATGCAAACCGTTGTAAGTCCTTGTAAACAAAGAACTCCCAAAACCGACTGGACAAATACTGGACAAAATATGACTACGCTGATAGCCACTGATCTGAATTTAGCAAAAATCATAGAGACCTGGCCAATGCTTTCGGATGAATTAAGAAAAGCAATTCTTAAAATGATAAGCTAATATTCCTTCTCCGACATGCTACAGGAAAGAGTGGGTGTCTATGGTGCTGCCATGTTACACAAAAGCCTTTTTATTTGGGTTAATGATTCTTCTGTATCGATCAGTGACAATTATTCTTACGTTGAAGGAAAATTTTATTGACGTTGGACAGCTGACAGGCCAGCATATCGAACAAGAAGAAAAGGTCAGTTAAAATGATAAAAGTTGAAAGGAAGAACGGTGAACAGTTCAAAGTTACTATAAGTGAGCAAGACTCAGGTACAGTTCACACGGTTACTTTGGATGATAATTATTATCAAGCTCTGACAGAGGCTAGGATATCCGGTGTTTCTCCCATCCGGCGGTGCCGCACTGGCCTGTTGTTCACAAAAAAACTTGATTCTATCTGCTATTGTCCTGAGGTGGAGCAAAGCGCGAATGTGGTATGAATGGCAAGGATTACTTGTCGAGAAAGCAGCCACGAAATTGACTATTTGGCAGATGAAGTTGCACAAGCACAGTACCGCATTCGTAAGCGTTTGAAGCGAAGCTTGCGAAAAAGCCTTTGCTTCCGGATGTTTGTCAATGTATATTACGGAAAATGAAAAGCCGTGACTTGGTGAATTCACTCACTCGTTGCAGCCATAAGTTGAATCCGCGAAATAACAATGCAAAAGGAAGTTAACATGGAATACAAGCAAGACGTGTCAATGCTGGTTTCAGAACGTGTCTCACAAATTCCAAAATCAGCTATTCATGAAATGACTCGTTTGTCCAAAGAAATAGATGATGTGTCATTTTTATCATGGGCAAAACCAACCTCCGGTACGCCGGAGCATATAAACAAAGCAGCAATCAAAGCAATAAATGAAGGTAAAACAGGAGGTTATTCTGAGCCGGCAGGTTTTTATGAACTACGAGAAGAAATAGTCAAAAAGTTGAAAGAATTTAATCGCATTGAAGCGTCCCCTGACGAAATAATTGTAACCGTAGGAGCTATAGAGGGACTTGCTGCTGCTCTAATGGCGGTTGTTGACCCGGGTGATGAGGTTATTATTCCTGTACCCGGCTATTCCAGCCATATCAGGCAGGTTGTGATGGCTTCAGGGAAACCTGTTTGTGTTCCTACTATTGAGGAAAAAGGCTTTAGTCTGGATATTGAAAGGATTAATGATGCTGTCACAGACAAGACAAAAGCTATTCTGTTCAGTGATCCTAATAATCCCACAGGCTCGGTTTATTCCAGGCAGCAGTTAGAAGCCGTTGCCCAGATAGCACGTAAAAATAACCTTATTGTTATTACTGATGAAGCATATGAATACTTTACTTTTGACGGGCACAAACATCATAGTATCGCTTCTTTTGATGGCATGAAAGAACGAGTAATCAGTTCGTTTACTTTTACAAAAAGCTATGCAATGACAGGCTGGAGAATAGGCTATGTCCATGCATCAAAAGAACTGATAGCACAGGTTAAAAAAGCCCACATACCATTTGCAATTTGCGCCCCGGTAGTTTCTCAGTATGCCGCACTTGGAGCTCTTAGAG
>CAYXPG010000119.1:0-6224 GCA_964467205.1 uncultured Pirellulales bacterium
AGGGTAGTAAATGTCCGCGAATAAAACCGTAACTGGTTGTTTTCAAGTTAGTTACCCGCGGATACCTAAGGCACAAGCAAACGGGAAAATTCAATTGAGACCAGTATAGAAGGATGTCGGGTATTATGACTAAAAGGGAATTGATAGACTGCATTTGCGAAATCAACGTAAGTGCCAAGCCGGAATTTCTCGCCAACTTTTCTGAGGAGGAACTGAGCGATTATCTTGAGCATTTGATGGAGTTAAATTTGAAAGAGCTGCCTGTCTGCTCCTGAGGGTTTACTTTTGCCTTTTCGGCAAAATCTATGAGCGCCTGATTGTGTGTTACGGGGGACTTAAGGTTTCGCAGTACTTTTTTTCTTCTTAGACTTTTTCTCGAAAGGCTCCGGCGGCGGGGCCTTTTCAGCACTTACCGGCCGCGGCAGCTCAGCTATGTTGTTTTGCTTGAATTCGATGAGCCCCGGCTGATAATTATTCGGAACATTAAATGCAAAATCCAGCCATTTGACATTTTTTCTTCTGCTGAAATCCTTGGTGGTTATTTCTATCATCTCATTTAATTTCTTTATTTGCAGTTGGTCCTCCGTTTTAAGGTATCCGATGGGATAAACATTTATACCTTTTGCGGCGGCGGCTTTTCCAGTATCGCTTTTTTGGCGGCAAATGACCCTTAATTGTGAAAGCGTAAATTTACCGGCATCTTTTAGTGCTAATTTTTTTATTCCCATTCGCACAATTGTAAGGTTGTGTCCGCTTTTTGGCTCTATGGGATTGTTAGGGTCTCTTGAATCTTTCAGCCCATCGGGTGCCGGCCAGACAGCCGGTTTCGGCACTTCTATCGCTTTTTTGACCGTGAGGATTGAGACCTTCTTGGTATTGGCCCTGTTTAGAAAAACCTGGTCCAGAAAATCAGGATGGATAAGGGTGAAGCTTCTTTCGCCGCTGAAGCTGCCGCCACTTGCAATACTGAACAGACCGGTCACAAGACCATCGGTATTTAGTAATACCTTTTGCGGCTTGTCAACCCTCGGGTTTCTATCATCAAAACGCTTGTAGGGAAACTTGCCTGACAGAGGTGTCAGTGCAAGGGTGGTCAGCAGCAGGCCTGATATAATAATTCCTGATATAATTCCGCCGACAATTCGTCCGATGCGCTCAGGTAAAAATCCAAAATCAATCGGTTTGCGCGTTAACTGAATGGTAATTGTTTCCAGGATGGCAAAAACCAAAACAAACAGAAGCAAAAAAGAGAGCGGGTGCGCCCAGTTCACAAGTTTCCCGCGCTTGATGAGGAGATTTGCAACAAGCTCGAAGTAACCTAAAGCGATTATACCCGCACAAACAGCGCTTATTATCATAACAAATGACCTAACAAGCGTGCCTTTCAAATACTGATATGCTACACAGCCGGCGATAATTAACAATATGAGTAAGTTAGCTAATATCATTGCAGTGTCTCCGGTTTATCAAGGACAAATTTAGTATTAAGTTTTTTGTTCCGGTTTTTCTTTTTTCTTTTTTGATTTTGAAAATATTTGAACCACTTCGTTCATAGCTGTTTTACCATCGATGACATTTTTCAAGGCCCGTTCCTGTAAATAGACCATTTTAGCACATTTAAACTGCGTATCAATTTCCGACAGTGATTTCGACTCTTTTATGCTCCTTCTCAGTTCGTCATCTATCATAATAATTTCGAATACACCTGTTCTGCCGACAAATCCTGTTCCCTGGCAGTTCTCGCAGGTTCTTGGCTTACCGTGTTTGCTGTACTGTACTTTGCCGGCGCGGTAAAGCACTTTTCCTTTTTCGGCTGGGATGTTGAATTTTCTAATAACTTCTTTCTTTGGCTCGTATGCCTGCTTGCATTCTTCACAGAGCTTTCGCAGCAGTCTCTGGCAGCTTATGCCAATAAGACCGTCAAGGGCGAGGTTTCTGTCGCCGACCAGTTTCATCCATTTGCCGAGCACTTTTACCACGTTATCTGCTTTAAGTTCCACATAGACTATTTTGCCGTCGATTGCCGCCTTAGCGGTAACCTGCGCTGTTTCGCTGTCTTCACAGTCGGCAACACCGACGATGTCCGGTCCCATTCGAACGACGTGCTGCAGCTTTTTGGCGTATGTAGTGGTACCGGTGTCGCTGAGAGAGTAAACGTTTTGTGTTATATTAAGAAGGTCCGCCGACGGCCGTTTTTCAAGTGTGCATATACCGTTAATGAATGCATCATGATTTCGCAGCAGTGAGTAGAATGTATTTGTTACGCCGCTTTTTTTGGGGCCGGCTATAATAAACAGCCCTTGTTTTAACTCGCTGATTTTATTTAGCTGTTCGTATTGCTCTTGTGTCAGGCCGATATCACTTAAGCTGGCTATGTTTTTCTGTGTTAATTGCTTAAGTCTGATTTGCTCACCTGCGGTTGAGCCGGCTGTAGCTACTTCCCAGTCAATGAGTTTTTTGCCCTGCTGGCTGATAGTGAAGTTTCCTTTTTGTGGTTTTCGCTTTTCCTCGACACTCAAATCTGCAAGGTCTTTCAAAAAGTGAATGAGATATTCCATTTGGTCTTTGCCAATAGTAGGCTGTTTTAAGGCTGCACCGTCAATGTAGTAGGTTACAGTGTAGTTTTCAGTGGCCGGTGAAAACATAACGCTTTGGGCCCTTCGCCACATAGCATCGGTAAAAAGGTTATAAGCTGACTTATAACCAAAAAAGTCAGGTGTTTTCGGTTGGGGCATAGGCACTTCATTATTGTTGGCTGTTATAAAAACAAAACCTTTGAGTGTGTCGAGCTCTTTTTCTTTGGCGACAAGGAGGCCTTTGATATGGTTCATGGTCAGGACACGGTCGAAAGCTGCTACTCTGGCATTTCGGTGCATCACATAGCCAAGGCTCGAAGCCCCAGCCGCTATCAGATAAAACAGTACTCCCATAACGAAGAGAGGAACAACCAGCCAAATTACTGCCGCTGCGGCCCACGTGCCCAGAACAATCCCTGTCCAGAGAACCTCGTTTGTTCCTATTGCTTTTGCGTCCTCGAAAACCCAGCTAAGCACCGGCAGCCATAAAAAAAACAAGGCCATAAAAATAATGACTTTCACTATTGATATGTAGTTGCTGTATTCAATAGCAGTTAATAATAAATCCGACATAAGATATTCCCATACGAAATTAAGTCAAACCTTATAAGATACCACTGGTAGTCGCTCTGATACCTTTTAGCGCCATCTTTAGTTCATCTATGTTTGGTGCATATTTATATGCTTCCTTCGGGTCTACGCTGCCGTTCTGCACCAGTTTACAAAGGTCGTCTGTAAGGTCCGTCATACCTTCGTTTTTGCAGCTTCGTATTACGCTGGGCAGGTCGGCCTCGCGCTCTTCGGCAATCAGTTTTTTAACGGTTGGGTTTGCAAGAAGAATCTCAACCGCCGGTATCATGTCCACATCTTCCCTGATGCTCGGCAGCAATATCTGGCTGATGATTGCCTTAATCGTCAAACTTAAAGTCTGTCTTGCAAGGTCTCTTTCACCTGGGGCAAACAGGTCTAAAAGCCGCTGAATGGCCTGGGAAGCATTTGCTGAATGCATAGTGCCTAAAACAAGATGACCGGTTTCTGAAGCTCGCATTGCGGCGGTGACGGTTTTCGCATCGCGCATTTCACCGATGAACACCACGTCGGGGTCCTGCCGCATCAGATATTTTAATGCTTCGTCGAAGTCTTGTATATCTATCCCGATTTCCCTTTGGGACACAATCGCTTTTTTGTCCTTAAAAAGATATTCGATAGGGTCTTCGATGGTAATTATATGGCAGCAGTGGGTACTGTTTATATGGTCTATCATCGATGCGATTGTTGTGGTTTTTCCACAGCCGGTCGGGCCTACAACAAGAACCAGGCCCTGATTACGGTCGCATATATTCTCAAGTACTGACGGAAGATTCAGCTTCTCAAAAGGAAGAATCTCGGTATTGACCCGTCTTGCCGCAAGACTAATCATATTTCGTTGTCGAAATATATTTATTCTAAAACGCACTTCATCTCCGATTTCGTGGGCAAAATCGAAAGTGCCGTTCTGCAGGAAAAGTTCTTTCTGCTCAGGACTGATTAGTTCAAAAACCAGTTGTTCCATTGTTTGCGGGGTCAGTGCTTCGCCGGTGGTATTCTTCAGCTCGCCGTGAACGCGTAATTTCGGCGGCTGACCGACCTTCAGATGCAAATCGCTCGCCTGAGTTTTGATGGCGGCCCTGAAATATTTGTTCAACTCCGGCTCTTGAGCTGAACCGGGATTTAATCCACCTTCTGTCGTTGTCATAATTGCTTATTAAAATCCAAAACTTTGTAAGCTGGTAACTTACCCTTAAAATATTAGCTTTATTGCCAAAAGCGGCTTGAAAGACTGCTCTTCCATTACAATCCCGGCAAAGACAAACCCTTATATACCTTTATTATAAGGATTTGCTGTAGATTGTCAAGCTTGATGTCCGGATAATACTGTTTTTTGAGAGGCTATGATACCCAAACCATCCCCAAAAACAAGAAAAACAAAAACCCATAAAATTGAAAAAACTCCTTTTCTCTGATATAAGTTAACTCCGTCTGTTCGGCAGTTTGAAATAAGGACCCTTGGTAATGGCTCATAATGAACGTTAAAGGAGGCTGATATATGAGAGTGAACATACAAAATAGCGTTTTAGAGTTGACCGAAGGCGATATTACCGAGATGGAAACCGAAGCTGTTGTCAACGCTGCGAATGACCGATTGGTATTGGGCGGCGGTGTCGCAGGGGCTATCAGGAAAAAAGGAGGCCCCGAAATCCAGCAGCAGTGCAATAAAATAGGAGGTACATTTGTTGGTGGGGCGGTGATAACCACCGCCGGCAGCTTGAAGGCAAAATATGTAATTCACGCCGTCGGACCGCGGATGGGCGAGGGAAACGAAGACCAAAAGTTAAAAAACGCAACGCTGAACTCACTGAAACTGGCAGACGAAAAAGCCATAAAGAGCATTGCTTTTCCGGCGGTCAGTGCCGGCATTTTTGGCTTCCCCATTCAAAGATGCGCCGAAATAATGCTGCAAACAACTATTGACTATCTCAACGGCCAAACCGGACTGGAGTTAGTTGCCTTTTGTCTGTTCGGCCGTGATAGTTACGAAGTTTTCGAAAATCAGCTAAAACAGGAGACCTCAAAATGAAGGCGGTTGTGTTGCAAAACATATCACCAATCGAAAAGAAACCTTTGTTGATGACCGATTTGCCGACGCCGGCTCCGCTCGATAATCAAATCCTTGTAAAAGTTTCAGTTTGTGGGGCCTGCCATACCGACCTTGATGAGATTGAAGGCCGATTAACGCCGACCAGATTTCCAATCGTTTTGGGCCACCAGATAGTTGGCACCGTAGCTGATAGGGGAAAAGCAGTAACCAAATTTAATATCGGTGACCGTGTGGGTATTACCTGGCTTTATTCGGCCTGCGGCGAATGCAGCTTTTGCAAAACCGGTGCCGAAAACCTCTGCGATTCGGCGAAATGGACCGGCAAAGACGCCGATGGCGGCTATGCCGAATATATGGTTATTTCTGAAGATTTTGCTTATTTGCTCCCCGGAAGATTTTCGGATTCGCAGGCGGCGCCGCTTTTGTGCGCCGGCGTAATTGGTTACCGTGCCGTTCGGTTGGCTGAAATTACCGACGGCCAAATCATCGGCCTTTTCGGATTCGGTGCTTCAGCCCATATAGTCATCCAGATAATCAAACACAAATTCCCTCGCAGCGGCGTTTTTGTTTTTACCAGAAGCCCTGAGCACCGCCGCTTGGCAGGGACACTCGGTGCCGACTGGACCGGCTCGGCAGCAGATACACCGCCTTGTAAAATTAATAAAGCAATCGATTTTACGCCGGTCGGCCGGACCATACCTGCCGCACTGGCCGTTCTGGATAAAGGCGGCCGATTGGTTATAAATGCAATCCGCAAGGAAACACCCATCCCACAGCTTGATTATGCCAAATACCTTTGGCTTGAAAAGGAAATAAAAAGTGTAGCTAATGTTACGCGCGCCGATGCCCGGCAATTTTTACCTTTAGCTGCTCGGATTCCCATTGTCCCACAGGTACAGGAATTCGAATTGGCCCAGGCCAATGAAGTTCTCATTTCACTAAAGCAGGCCAAAATCCGCGCCGCCGCCGTCCTGAGAATCTGCGATTAGAATTTTTAAGTCCCATTGATA
>CAYXPG010000120.1:0-6152 GCA_964467205.1 uncultured Pirellulales bacterium
TCGGCGAAAGATTTAATCTTTTCTGCCGCTTGAGCTTCGACCTTAACCCTCTTTTCAACTTCTGCCCGGGTTTTTGCTTCAGCTTCGACTCTGGCCTTAGCCTCTGCTTTAGCCCTCGATTCCACCTCAGCTCTGGCTGTTCTTTCGGCCTTAACCTTCGCCTTGGCTTCGGCTTTAGCTTCTCTTTCAGCTTTAGCCTTTTTCCTGGCTTCGGCCTTGACCCCTTTCCTGCCAATACAAGAAGGGTCCAAAGGCCAATGTTTATTCCCACATATCCTGCATACCGGTGCAAATTTCTCAGCAAGGGATGGATTTGTCTCTGTAATAATTTCGGAAAGTGGCTGCTCTTTATTCTTATTCATCTCGTTCTTTTCCTTGCCGCCACAGGAATGGAAAGGCTGATGCCGCGCTCCGCATTTCTTACATATCGGCGCAGTTTTCGCAGTGGTAATGTCGTCACCAACGGTCCCAATCGTCTTCGTTGATGATTTTGTAACTTGTGATTTAATTCCCTTTTGGGACATTGCCATTTGCCAGGTCTGATTATTCTATTGGTTCGTTCGACCCTGTGTAAAGCTATAATAAATGATACACGCCTTTTTATTCTTCGGTATTTTCCCACAAATACTATAGGTTTTGCAAAATCAAATCGAATTCTGCGCCAAAACATTTGTCAACTGTCCAAAAATTTTGTACATACGAACACGGCGTATACCCTCTCTGCTGTATGAAATAAATGTTATGGGGATAACAACACTGTAATTACGGTTTAGCATGGCTGAAGAAGAACATCGAATTGTTAGCAGTGGCACCGTCCGATAACTAAACAGGACTCATTCTTTTTTCTGATTCCAACTCGATAATGTGAAATGCCTATTCCGCCGATATTACATATGTAGAAGCTGAATTCTAAATGTCCGGGGAGATGATATCGAATGCGAACTTTTAATAAGAAAATAATCATTTTGTTAATTTCTCTTGTATCAATTACGTTTCTTACCGGTTGTACTAACTGGAAGAAAAAGTACAATGCTCTCAATGTGGAGCATCAAAATACGTTGGGCTTGCTTGCTCACGAAAAGGCAAAAAAGAATCAACTCGCCGACCGGGTTTCACAAGGCAGGCAGACAATTGAAGAACTGCAAAGACGGGTTGCAGGAAACAAATAGGCTGCGGAGCTGCCAGACCTGTTGCTTCCAATGCAACAGCCTGCGGTAAAGTAAGAAATCGAAGAGTCGAGATTGTTGTTTGTATGAAATAATGTGGTCTAATTAGTTGTTTTACCCGTGCCGGGTTCGGCCGTATTATTTGCGGCGTACTTTAACGTCGAGGTTCCTCACGCCCCATTCCAGAGCCTCCTGGTGAGAGTTGAAGAATACATCAAGCCGGTTTCCGCGAATGACGCCGCCCCTGTCGAGAACTTTTACGGCCTCGCCGCTCTTGTAGCCGCCGACAATCATTTCAGTTCCAAATGGGTATTTCCTGTCAGCGGCTACAAAGAAGTCGCCAGGGCATATTACGTGACCACTTGCTGTTATACCATCCGAATATCTGCCGCAGCATTTTGGGCACGGGCAATATGCGGTAACACGCATTCGTACAGTCAGCCATTCACCAGAGTCCTCGTCCCCGGAGTTATCCAAACTTTTTATATCGTGTTTGAAAACGGCGCTGCTGAGTAAAGTCACTCTGTTGTTACCATTTGCATAGCTCGTACCAACGATATAACCCAGCACACAAATGATTATCACGAGAAAAATCATAGTGAGAGCGGGCTTTGAATTTGCAAAAAGACTGCAAAAACCCTTGGCCTTAGCCTTTTTCACCAAACATCCCCCTTTGAAGAAATTTACTACACTTCTATAATATAAAGCTTGTCGATATTACAGCCCCCATCTTTGAACTATGCATAGAATTATACCACAAAGACTCTTTCAATTCAAGTGTATAACTGCAAAACGGTGTGAAAAAAACTATTTGCCGGCCTTTAGCGAAGACAGTAGAGTTTTTATAGGGCCAGGGAGAAAAGCAAATTAAGCGAACCTTTACTACGCGCAATAAAAAAGGCCGCAAGTCTGGATTCAACCGGAACTCACGACCATTTGAACAATACAAACCATAGCTTACACGCTAAGGTTTGACGACTATAACTTGCGATACACCGGGCATCAGCAAATCATACAGCAGTATTACATCGTCGTTGTAAAGCCGAATACATCCTTGTGACCCCGCTGTACCTATTTCATCTGTTTTTTTAGTACCATGAATAGCAAAGCCGGTTCTGTCTTTGGCAGCACCCTTAATACCTTCCAGCCCTATCCATCTTGCTCCTAAAGGGTAATTAGGATTCTCGGCCTCATATGTTTTGCCGGTAGTTGGGTCGGTCCAGGTAGGTGATATCAGTTTACCATTAGGTTTAACCGCCCAACAGCCTGTTGGTGTTTCGGTTCCGGGCTTGCCAAGACCTACAGAAAAACTTCGTATGAAAGTATCTTGAAGATATAAATCCATTGTAAAAGCAGAACGATATATTTTGCAATGGAACGGGCCGTTAATAACTTTTATCGTGTCTCCTGCTCGCAGAGCTTTGGCGTCGCTGATTTTGTTAATCCGCATAAGAATTTCGTAGGGCACCTTAAACCTCTTACCAAGCTTTATAAACTGGTCTGCCAGTTTAACCTTATAACTGCCGCATAGAGTATCCTCTGGAAAGACGGTCCTGCTAAACAGCCATTGTTCCGAAAGTTTTGAGAGTTGTTTTTTGACAAATGCCAATTGCTGCCTGCTCATAGGCATTGACAACACCTCGTTTAGTCTGTTACGTGCGGCTATAATTCGGGGAGGCTCTGCATCGATGCAAGCCATAACATCGTCGATAACAGCGGTTAATTCGGGATTGGATTCAGAAAGTGAGATGGGTATTTCATCCAGGTTTAGCTCCGATATAGGCCTTGGAGCAGTCAGCACCGCGCTGTTCTCTGTTTGGAGGCTGTTTGTAAAGACGCTGAATTCGTCCACATCGCCGACAACAGAAGTAGGATTAGAACCACGAATAAAGATTTTCATCGCAAGAAGAACCAATAACACTGAAACAATGTATGCCCATTTTCTGCTTCGGCGTCTCCGTCTGCCGGAGTACCTCAGAGGATAACGTTCCATCTTGATTCTCCTTATCGATTGTTAAAAAACTTCACTTTTTTCCTTGACCACCTAAGAATCTGCCGGTTGTTCGGCGTATTGAGTCTGCTCCTGCTCCTGCGAATTCATTACTATCACGACTACGCTGTTTAGTCTTTGTATGTCACAGGCCGGTTTGACTATTATGTCCCAGAGCAGAGGATTTTCACTGTCCATCTTACACTGTGCTACTGTTCCTACTATCATGGGGATATCTAAGAAGCCGGGCTTTTTCCGGACATAAACAACCTCACCGGTTTTGATTTTATGCTTTTTCGGGAGCAGTTGAATCTCGGCTGAATTATTGCCGTTGCCCTGCATTATGCCTTGCACGTTTAATTCTCCTATCTTCACCGCTACTTTGAATTTGGGGTCCGTAACCAATTGGACCCGAGCCGTGCGAGAATCAAGCTCGGATATAGTTCCGATGATACTGTATTGGTCCAGGACAAACTGGCCCGCAGCTAAGCCGTCAATCTTGCCGCGGTTGATAACAATCTCACTGCGCGAACCATCTACAAAGGCCGTTATGACATCAGCCAATACAAAATTGACGCCATTCCAAACAGCTCTGTTGCGCAATCCAGATAGCTTCTCAACCTTTTGACGTTCTTGATGTAACCATTGTATATTGTTGGCAAGATGATTCCGAAGCTTAATGTATTTGTTTCGGTCGACAACACTTGCCAATGATTGCTGTTTACATGCCGCCTGTGTAAGATTTTTACAGATACTTAAAGGCCTGTGAAAAACGCGAACAAAAGCGAACCGTAATTTGCTTGTTAAACTTTGGGGGGCAAACAGAAGAATAAACCCGCCTAATATAAGCCAGGTAAATAGCACTCGTCCGGAAATTTTGACTTGTTTCTTCACCATATCTATTTAGCATATCTAACCACTGCAGAGACATACAATAAGATTCGTTAGTGACTCCGTCATAGTCATGTTCTTTATACCATCTTGTACTCGGGGTGGTCTATTATGTCTTTCCACATTTCCAGATTCTCTATGTATGTGTTGGTGCCTTTCGCTACGGATTTCAGCGGCTCCTCGACTCTTTCGACCTTCAAACCTGTAGCATTTGCCAGCATGGTATCCATTCCCCGCAATAGTGAGCCGCCGCCGCAAATATGAATACCATTGTCGATTAAGTCGGCGGCTAATTCAGGCTTAGTTCTTTCGAGCGTTCCGGTAACTGCATTTATGATTGCAGCTATCGGCTCCTGCAGCGATTCACGAATTTCCTCACTTGTTATAACAATTTTTCTCGGCATGCCTGTGATGGTATCTCTGCCGGCTACTTCCATTGTTAATTCTTCTTCCAAAGGCGAGGCAGAACCAATTTCTATCTTCACTTTTTCAGCTCTTGATTCACCAACAAGCAAGTTGTAAGTTCTCTTGAGATGGTTAATTATCGCCTCATCCATAGCATCGCCCCCAACACGCATTGATTCACAGGAGGCGATATCGGCCAAGCTTATTAACGCAACTTCCGTCGTTCCGCCTCCAATATCAACTATCATTGAGGCTGTAGGATTTGCAATTGGTAGTCCGGAACCGATTCCCGCTGCCATCGGCTCATCAACCAGATAAACCTTACGGGCTCCAGCACGCTCGGCACTTTCGGTGACGGCACGGCGTTCAACTTGGGTTATTCCACTTGGTACGGCAACTACCACTCGGGGTTTGCCTAAGTGTAAGTATGTCCCGTTTCTACCTTGCGCCTTTTTGATAAAGTAACCTAACATTGCCTCAGTGGCTTCGAAATCGCTGATTACACCATTCTTCAGAGGTCTTATGGCACTGATTGAGCCCGGTGTTTTGCCAAGCATTTCGTGAGCAACCGAACCAACGGCGTTGCCGTCGCTCAGAACAATATTGGTCCCTTTCCTAACGGCAACTACAGAGGGTTCGTTGAGGACAATGCCTTTACCGCGTACACTTATCAAGGTAGTGCAAGTGCCGAGGTCAACGCCGATATCCATACCGAAAAAGCCTGTGAGATAACCTAAAATTATATCAATTAGTCTCTTTGCTTCTTTCAATAACAACATTATTCACTCCTTTACTTTGTTAAATTTCATTCGCCGGGCATCAGTGCCCGCAGATTCGTATTTTTTACGATGCTTTACTCCTAAATTCAGGCTCAACACTCTCCTATATCGCTTTTGCACTATGTAATTTGTCGGTTTATCGGATAGTCATATCAACGCAGGATTCGTTTTTTTCACATATGCCTAAAATAAATTCCTTGTTATGATGTTTTTTCGGACTAACCAAAGCTTTGAGTCCTATAAGATATAGGATAGAGTAGAGTCGGCTTTGTGCACTTTATTTCTAAAGCTGCTTCTACTGCCAACTTTCGGTGTAATTGATGGATGCAGAACGAATGTTGAACTTTCTGGACAGTGCTTCTACCAGTGCCTCTGCCCTTTTTATCTGTAAGTCGGTTGGGCGGAGAATTTTGCTGCCGACTATAACACAGATGCCGATTGTCTTTTCACTGCCACCCCAGGTTTGACTGTGGGTAATTGACAATTGTTTCTGCCAAATTTCGGTTGACTGTATTTGGCCGTCGTTACCGGCAGGACCGTTACAGACAAAAAAATGGCAATCGATATCTTCCGGACTGGTCAGGGCACTCGGCGAGGTCGGTTGGTTTATATTATGCGCTTTTGGATTGCTGTAGTCAATCTTGATGCGATTCCATCGCCAGGGCAATTGGGCGGCACGAGAAGTAATTACTTCTTCAATAGGCTCAAGACGATAATAGTCCGAAAGACTAAACGCGCCGGCTGAAGGTGGACTGCTGCCTAAAGTTTTTAAGATTACCGCCCCAATTATCACCGAAATCACCGCTGCAGAAAGGACTTTTGCACTCCTATATTGAGATGACACGCCACACTCCTCCTTCGTTTGTTCAGTCATTATAATATTCGATTAATATTTCGTTTCTATATCATAGACCGTTACTT
>CAYXPG010000121.1:0-6151 GCA_964467205.1 uncultured Pirellulales bacterium
TCAGGCAATAAATTTAATGGATTGGCGATACGGGATGGAAATTTGAAAACAGGAGCGGCCCCTTGCTCGGTTTTTCACTGGCGGACCATATCTATCGTTCCGGTTCTTGCCATGCTTTTGATGCCGTAAGGTTTGCACATATTGATGAAAGCCTCAATCTTCTCCTCAGGCCCGCTGACTTCAACCATAACCACCTTTTGACCGATGTCAACAACCTTGCCCTTAAATGTTCCTATTAACGACAAAACTTCGTGCCGTTTTGCCGGTGTGGCCGATATCGTTATCAACATCAAATCGCGCGCCACTACCGGCTGGCCTACAAAATCCTGAACCTTAACAACAGGAACAATCTTGGCCAATTGTTTTCGAACCTGCTCAACGACCCTGTCGTCGCCGACAACAACTATTGTCATCCGGCTCAGATTCGGGTCTTCTGTTCGACCAACAACAAGTGAATCGATATTAAACGCCCGGGCCGCGAACATCCCCGCAACGTGGGCCAGAACGCCGGGCTTATTTTCAACTAATGCACTTATTATATGCTTCATTTTCGCATCTCATCTTAATTATCGATAATCAATTCTCTATACCAGCCTCTCGATTATATCGAGCCCGCTCATCTCATCAATGCTTTTTCCGGCCGGCACCATCGGCCAGACGTTTTCTTCACGCTCGACCTTAAAATCAACAACGCAAGGCCTCTTTTGCCCAAGCATCTTCTTAATCGCCTTTGGGACATCGGCTTTCTTATCTACGGTAATACCGACGGCGCCGAGCGCTTCGGCCACGGCTGCGTACTCAGGGTTTACCAAAGAGGTTTTCGAATATCGCTTGCCATAGAAAAGCTCCTGCCACTGGCGAACCATTCCCATATACCCATTATTCAGAATACAAACCTTGATTGGCAGCTTATACTGAACCGCCGTGGCAAGTTCCGTCATCGTCATATTAAAGCTGTGGTCGCCGTCAACATCGACAACGGTCGCATCCGGCACGGCGACCTGTGCGCCTATTGCCGCCGGCAGACCAAAACCCATTGTGCCGAGTCCGCCGGAGCTTATAAGCTGTCTGGGCCTGCTGAATCGATAAAACTGGGCGACCCACATCTGGTTCTGTCCGACGCCGGTGGTGATAATCGCTTCGCCGTCGGTCTGGCGACAAAGCTCGTCAACAACATACTGGGGTTTAATCGTCGATGTATTCTTATCATACCTAAATGGAAATTTCTTCTTCCATTCGGCAATTTTCTTAAACCACTGCTTTCTCTCGACAAATTCAACTTCTTTAACAAGTGCACCCAAAATAACTTTTGCATCACCGACGACGGGAATATCCACATGAACATTTTTCGAGATGCTGGCCGGGTCGATATCAATATGGATTATCTTAGCGTTTGGAGCAAAGGTCTTGACCTTGCCGGTAACTCTGTCATCGAATCGAGCGCCAACGGCAATCAACAGGTCGGATTCCTGCACGGCATAATTGGCATAGGCCGAGCCGTGCATACCGAGCATATCCAGCGATTCAGCTCTGCTCTGGTCGTAACTGCCAAGCCCTAAAAGGGTCGTCGTTACCGGCAGATGCGCTTTTTGAGCCAGTGCCCTTAATTCTTCGGCTGCATTTGCGCTGATGACACCGCCGCCGACATAAAGCACCGGCTGTTCGGACTTGTTTATAGCTTTTGCAGCCATTGAAATCTGCTTGGCGTGGCCCTCGCTGCGCACCTTGTATCCGGGCAGTTTTACCTGGGCCGGCCCATCGTTGCTGCATTTTGCAATCTCGACATCAACGGGTATATCAACCAGGACCGGGCCCGGCCGACCGGTCGAAGCAATGTAAAATGCCTCGCGTATGGTTCGGGCCAGGTCTCTAACGTCTTTGACAATGCAGTTATATTTTGTAACAGGCCGGGTAATGCCGGTGGTGTCGGCCTCCTGAAAGGCATCGTTGCCGATAAGCTCTGTGCGGACCTGACCGGTAAGGGCGACTATCGGCACCGAGTCCATCATCGCCGTCGCAAGGCCGGTAACCAAATTGCAGGCGCCGGGACCACTGGTGGCAACCATAACGCCGACTTTACCGCTGGCACGGGCATAGGCATCTGCCATATGGCAGCCGCCCTGCTCGTGACGAGGGATTATAAAATTAATCGGCGCATCGTACAGCTTGTCGAACAATGGCAGCACCACACCGCCGGTATAGCCGAACATCGTATCGACACCCTGTTCGATAAGCGTATCGACTATTATCTGAGCGCCTGCCTTGAGATTGGATTTGCCGGCTGAATCAGCCGAAGAACGTGACTTCGCCTTCATTTTCTTTCCTTTTCCTGATAAACACTATTTAGTTATTCCAGTAAATTACAGCTTCTGCCGGGCCGCTTCGCCAGGCCAATCGCTTCTTTTCCAAAAAACGACCGAACTGCCCGAAGGTTCAAAACCCTGCTGTAACCCCGTAACCACCCCGATAAGCCGGGATGTCTCAGGTCTATATTCGTATGTTTTCACACGAATATAAAGGAATTATACAAAAAATGTTCGCAGTTGTCAATTCATTTTTGCCCAAACCTGTGGTTTTTTTCAGAAGCTTTTCCACAGCAAATCCATCTGCAGCCGGGCGCAAACCCTCTTGACACGTCACTGTTTCAGCTATATGATTATAATGTCCAGAAATTCAAAGTAATCAATCATAAACCGGCGGTTTAAGATAGCAGAGGCGCGATTATGAAATCCAGCAGGGTCGGCAGGGTTGTACAGCTTTTAACGACATTGCAGGCGAAAAAGAGCTATACGGCTGACGAGCTGTCAGAAATTCTCGGTACGAGCCGGCGTACCGTCTTTCGAGACCTAAAAGAACTTCAAAATATCGGGGTGCCGTATCACTGCGACACAAAAGGCGGCGGTTACACTATAGACCCGGAATTTTTTCTGCCGCCAATAGATTTGAATCTGCAGGAGGCCCTGAGTCTGTTGCTGCTGGTCCACGAGACGGGCAGGCAAATCCAACTGCCGTTTAAGAATTCAGCGATACTTGCCGCCTTGAAAATTGAAAACAATCTTCCCGCCAAAATCAGGAGCTACTGCGATACGGCGATACGAAGCATTTCCACAAGGGCCGGCGCACAGGCACCGATGGCCCTGCTCGATAAGACCTTTGCACAACTGCAAAAAGCCATCGCAAAAAAACAAAAGGTGCTCATAAACTACAACTCCCTCTTTGAGAAGAAAGTAATCAAGCTGGAACTCAGCCCTTACCATTTACTGTATAACCAGAGGGCCTGGTACGTGCTGGGCTTCTCCGGCATCCACAAGAGCATTCGCACGTTTAAGCTCAACCGAATTACGCAGTTGAATGTGCTGCAAAAACGCTTTATTGACGGCGACAACTTCGATTTGCAAGAGCATCTCGGCAAGGCATGGTCGATGATACCGGAAGGCAAAATCTACAATATCGAGCTGAAATTTCTGCCGAAAGTCGCCAAGAACGTTGCAGAGGTGCAGTGGCACAGCACACAAAAAATATCGCACAACAGCGACGGCTCGGTTACGGCTGAGTTTCGGGTTGATGGATTAGGAGAGATAATCTGGTGGATTCTGGGCTATGGCGACCAGGTGCAGGTCATAGCGCCGAAGGCCCTGAGGAAAAAGGTCATCGCAGCAGCAAAAAATATGATTAAACTCAACGAGCTAATATGATGAAGTTCGTATCTCGTCGCTCGTGAATAGTGAATGGCGGTGCCTCGCCAGCACGCTTTTGGTATGGCAACTTTGGTAAAGCTTAGTTCGAGAGAGTTGGCGTTTTGGGGAAGTGATTACCCTGCATTTCATATAGTGCCCTTAAGAATATACTTCGCTCTCTTCGGACACAGGTAATTTCTCATCAGGCTGTACATCTAGCCAATGCAACATGCCAAGATTTCGAATAGTTGAGGCAACTACAGTTTTATTTAATGGAGGCCTTCTTCGTTGTTTCCAATCCATGACTGCTTCAAGAACATCCATTTCGGAAACTACTTTTTTATCACTTTTTTTGAGTTCGGTCGCAGCAAACAGTACTGTTGCGAGAGCTTCTGCTTGTGTTGTATCTACACGCATAAACAAATCTGCTGTTTTTTCAATTATTGGAATATATTTTTCCAATAGAGATTTATATCGTTTCCGAGCCATATTGAAACCCGACCCCACCTTAACCTCAAACATTCTGCCAAAACGTTCTTCCTGTAAAAGATTATCATTGACCAGTTTTGATTCGGCTACCTTAAGTTCTTTGGAAAATGGGCCATAACTGGATTTTTTGTAATTAAATCCTGTAGGTAATCCTTGCTGGGTAGCTACATAGGCAATTTTTTGAAAAACCATCCTGCCCACTGGTCGATGATATGGTTGTTTTTCGAGCTGATGCAAAATCTCGACAAGACCCACCCAAGCAGGATTAAATGCAAGCCAATCGTTTCGCGATCCGTTATGTTTCGTTGTGACCGCTTTCTCTGCATTTTCAAGAAATGACTCTGTAAGTTCTGTGGGTTTTGTCCTATATGGAGCATATATCTCTACGGGCATATCCATTTTTTTGACCCACTTATAAATCAACGGGCCAACGATTTTCCACTCCAATTGGCCGTTCCCACACCCAAGCGGAGGTATAGCGATCGAAGTGATGCCCCACTGCTTATAATGCGACAAAAGGAAATCCAGACCCTTTTCAATATCGAGCACTTTGGAAATTGACTTCCAGTGTTCCTTGGTAGGAAAATTCACAATTTGTTGACCGAACAGGTCTTTGTAAATGTAAGGTTGTCCAATTTTTACTTTATGTTGTTCACACCGTTTTACGTAATCCTTAAACATTCCAGGGAATCGTTTCTTGAATTCTTCAGCGATACCCTTGCCCATTATTCCAACACAGTTAACAGTGTTAACAAGGGTTTGCTTTTTGGATTTCAGGATGTCGCCAACTATAATCTTCATACCTGTCTCTCAATAGAAGAATATACCATTTTTGATGCATACGGTCAATCCGCATTTAAGTTCTTCAAAAGCATCCTTGGCTGTCTGATTTGCAGCAAATGCACCTGTAATATACCTTGGTTTAATCTTATCAGGCACAAGAACTTCAGCACATTTAGCATGTTTGTGTGCATCTTGTTCAATTAAATTTTGAGGATGTGTCCAATATCGCGCAAAAAGTATCTTTATTGATTATTTTTAGCCCATCTGAAACCGAACAAAAACGCGGAAAATCACAGGCTGCATTTCGGTCAGTCACAATAACGTTGGGTAGGTCAAGTACTGTGTTGTTAATTCTTAAAATACAGATCACGTTGTTCATGTTTTGTCTCTTACACAGCATGGGATTATGTGCATCAAAATAAAGGTTGGCGTAATCATGCAATCTCTTTTTTGTCCCAGGGATTCTCTTGTTTCTCCGCCTGTCTTGAATTTCTTCCATTGCAACTGAATCATGTGGTAGTTTCAACGAAAGATTATGAGATAATATGCCATGTTCCAAAACGGACGACATATTAGCAATAGGGCTAATATAGTATAATTCTTTTACATCCGAACGATTCAATATCATTTCTCCATGCGTAGCGTCGTATGTTCCACATTATCAAAAATCTAACACAAATAATATACAACACAAGTACTATGGAACAAACTCGTACTGATTTTATGCTGGCAGTATGGTAAGAGCAATAAGAAATTTGGCTTGAGTTGGCGGGAAAATCAATCAAATGCGCAGGCCGGAGCGGCAGCTTGCCCTGTGGGCGAAGGTCCCGAGCATTGCCGAGGGAGCTATCTTTAATGAACTACTCCGAAGGACACCTTACGGTGGAACTATCAACTATGAACTCCTCCGCCAATCAGCGGAGGAAATTTTCAATCAAAAGCGCAGGGGCTTAAGAGCAAAAACCAAATTTTTTGAATTTTTTTAACTGCCTTGCTAAAAACGAGTTACGAGTATCGAGAATCAAGAATCGAGGACTTTTTTCAACCAAATGCGCATGTTCGCCTGATTATGGGAGGCCTGTTTTTTAACCCCCCCCCAAAAAATACACTGAAAAAATATGCTAACAAATCGCTGTGAGAAAATGCACGTAGTCCTTTTGATTAATCAAAAGGACTACGTGCATTACAACCAACAAACCTCA
>CAYXPG010000122.1:0-6005 GCA_964467205.1 uncultured Pirellulales bacterium
AGGTCATTGGACTGGGGCCGCAGCTTTTTACACGTCTCTTTAATCTCTACTCTAAGGGACAAAAACGAACACTTGCAAATTATTTGCGTATAGAATCACAAGTTATTGGCCGATAATGATTTATTGAGGGAAAAAAATGAAGAAAAAGAAAGTGACAAACTTTATTAACAGGATTTGGAAAGAATGGCGAATCACCATTTTTTTAATAGTTTTTGTAATCATACCGGCAAAATCAAGCCTGGCCGATTGGAATTGGGTCCCGACCGGTTCTATGAATCCCACTATACTGGAAGGTGACTTGGTCTATGTAAACAAAACTGCTTATGATTTGAGATTCCCTCTCACTTTTTATCGTCTATCAAAATGGTCAGACCCTAAAAGAGGAGACATTGTAATTTGTTTTTCACCTGAAGATGGAACTCGATTAATCAAGAGAGTGATAGGCAAACCCGGTGACGCAATTGAAATGAAAAACAATACACTTTTTATAAATAGCCGGCCGGCAGGCTATACAGAAATCGAACCGAAATACACAGAATATTTCCATTCTAAATTAAGAAATTCCTCCTTGTTGGCAATGGAAGATTTGCAAGGTTCCAGACACGCAGTAATGAACACTCCTTCGTTCAGGGCAGTCCGAAGTTTTGGGCCTGTCACAGTACCAAAGGACAATTACTTTGTTATGGGCGACAACAGGGATAATAGTAAAGATTCAAGGATTTTTGGCTTTGTGGAAAGAAAAGCAATAGTCGGAAAAGCGGAAGGGGTAATCGTATCATTTGACATTGCTGACAAGTTTAAGCCCAGATTGAAAAGGTTTTTCACCCCTTTAGAATAATTAATTTTGCATTTCGAGAACAGTAATCACAAGGCCGAACCGTTTTAGTTTCTCATAACAAAAACTCAATTGGATATTGGCCCCATATATCGCACCCGCGAGGTCAACATATTTCCCTTGTCAGAAAGCGGTAAATTGTGATAGAGTGTTAATTGTTGGTTTTGGCGTAAGTGTTTGTTAATTAATAACAGAAGTGTGAAATTACAGTTGGAGGTGAAAGAGAAAAATGGGCAATTTCAGGGACAGGTTAAGAAATACAAGTCATTTTTAAGCAAGGAGAAACAGATATGGGCGATAAGGGAAAAAAAGATAAAGGCAAAAGGGAACAACAGAAAAAAGCCCTGCTTAATCCGAAGGAAAAACGAAAATTGAAAAAAGAAAAGAAGAATCAGTAATTGTCCAGTGGTGTCCGCAGTTGAAGGCCGGCATATTATTCCTTGGAATAAACCGGAACCATATGATAAAATACTGGTTCGGTCTACAACAGTAAGTATTTGTTAATTAATAACAGAAGTGTGAAATTACAGTTGGAGGCGAAAGAGAAAAATGGCCAATTTCGGTAACCGTATCATTCGAGCCGCCCGACTCGACGCTGCTTTATATGAGGAAGTCGAGGCTGATAAGTCTGCATTAGGTCAGGCTATGGGCGTTGTGGTTTTGTCCAGTGTTGCAGCTGGAATAGGAAGTGCTTCAAAAGCTGGGCTTCTTGGAATGCTGATTGGAGTAGTTGTATCTCTTGTGGGATGGTATATCTGGGCGTACTTGACTTATTTTATTGGTACAAGGTTGCTTCCAGAGCCACAGACTAAAGCTGATCATGGAGAGTTGTTGCGAACAATTGGTTTTTCGAGTTCTCCCGGGCTGATTCGAGTGCTTGGCATTATACCGGTTTTGCGAAGCATTGTTTTCCCAATTGCCGCAATCTGGATGCTGGTTGCAATGGTAATTGCAGTTAGGCAAGCTCTTGATTACAGCAGTACACTCCGGGCCATAGGGGTTTGTGTCATCGGTTGGATTGTTCAAATTGTACTGTTTGTGTTATTGTTTTCTATTTTCGGTGGCCTTGCAGGGTAATTTGATGCTGGTTAAGTGACCATCTATATATTGACCTGCCGTGCTGTGATAACTCCCTCATTAGAACCTGCTGTTTTTTACATAAATTTTGTTCTTTCACAATTGTTGTGAGAAGAACGGTGTGGTTCCCACAAACCAAACCCAGCCGAGCTGGTCTGGCTCGGCCTCACGTATTATAGCTGCAAGGTCGCAGCAATAAGTCTGCTGAAATACAATTTCAGCCCGGTACACAAAGAGGGTGACCCCAAACGCGAAATAATGCGTTTGGAGAACCCCTTTTACCTGCTATCGGCAGATGTGCCCGAATCGGCCTTTTATCCGCAAAAATTTATTTTAGAAAAAGCGGCTCAAAGGCCGAAAAACGATAATAGAGGCCATTCTAAGCCGTACACCTTGTTTGTAGTATGTAAGTTACCGTATTTTCATTGACTTTTGATTCGGGATTTGCTATAAAGAATATTGCAGGCTGACCCCTGCGGTGTTGGTAAAGATTGTGTGATTTGAAAAAACCGATAAACCTTTATCAGGGAAATCAGACCTTGGCGAGCCGGAAATGCCTACTTGATAGGACTTTTGGACACGAGCAACGATTGCCCACCTGGAAATAAAGGGTTTTCTTCAAATGCTTTCTTACCGCACCAGCGGAGGAAAGCCCTGCAGTGAATAAAAAGGTCTGCTCAGGCGGACCTTTTTTGTTTCCGCCAACTCTTTTTTTCGGTTCGGAAAAATCAGAGTTATTTTCAAAACGACATAACATGCCCGATAATATCGGACTATCAATATCTCACAAACTCGCCATTTGCTTTTTTTTGGGTTTAAGCCGGATAATGGATTTGTCGATTAAATAAAGGCCGACAGTGAAGCGCCTCTTTTGGGCTGAAATTATTTGTATCTGCTGTTAAAGAGCTTACAGAAAGAAAAAAATGCCGAATGTGCACAGCTTTATGGTTGCCCCGGCACTGCCGGATTCTTTGAAGCCTCTGGAGTTCATCGCCAAAAATATGTTTTGGTCATGGAACCCGGAGTTTGAGGACCTCTTCAAAAGAATTGACAGTAATTTATGGACAGCTTGTGGCCATAATCCGGTCAAACTCCTTGGTACTGTTTCACAGGAAACATTTGAGGCCTTAGCTGAAAACGAAGCTTTTTTGTGTGAACTGCACAAGGAGGTTGAAAAGCTCGAATCTTATCTTGCAGCCCCAACCTGGTTTGAGAAGTTTTCTTCGGAATCCACCAAACCGGTTATTGCCTATTTTAGTACGGAATTTGGAATTCACGAGTCTCTGCCTGTTTATGCAGGTGGTTTAGGTCTTTTGGCTGGTGACCACTTGAAAAGCGCCTCTGACCTCGGCATCCCGTTAGTGGGGGTCGGGCTTCTGTATCAAAAAGGTTATTTCCGTCAATATTTAAACATCGACGGCTGGCAGCAGGAGGTCTACATCGAAAATGATTTTTACAATATGCCGCTCGAGCTTGTTAGAAAGGACGATGGCCAGCCCCTTACTATCACTGTTCAATATCCCTCCGGACATGTACACGCTCAAATATGGGCAGTTTCCGTCGGCAGGGTCAAACTCTATTTGTTGGATACGAATCTGCCTGCAAATTCGCCACAGGACCGCATTATAACCGCTAACCTGTATGGCGGTGACCGTGAGATGAGAATACGCCAGGAGATTATGCTCGGCATTGGCGGCTTAAGGGCTCTTTATGCAATGGGTATTGAACCCACTGTTTGTCATATAAATGAAGGACATGCCGCTTTTATGGCACTCGAGAGAATCAGAAAATTACAAAGCGAAAATAATATGGCTTTTGATGAGGCCCTTGAGGCTACAAAATCGGGAAATGTTTTTACTACTCATACACCTGTAAGTGCCGGTCTTGATGAGTTTCCACCGACCTTAATAGAAAAATATCTTGGAAATTATTTTTCTGAACTTCAGATAAGCAAAAACCCCTTTCTCGCTCTCGGAAGAGTTAATCCGGAAAATGATGATGAGCCGTTCAAAATGACTATCCTGGCGATAAGGCTCAGCACCCATGCAAATGGCGTCAGTAAATTACATGGCCAGGTCTCGCGAAAAATGTGGTCCGCTCTTTGGCCGAATCTGCCTGTCACTGAAGTCCCTATTGCATCGATTACGAACGGCGTACATATTAAAAGCTGGATTTCCGATGAGATGAATTTCTTATATGACAGGTATCTTGGGCCTATCTGGGCTGATGAAACAGTGGATAACTCCATCTGGAACAATATCGAGCAAATTCCTGATGAGGAATTGTGGCGAATTCATCAACGCTGCAAGGAGCATTTAGTAGCTTTTGCAAGAAACAGACTTAAAACACAAATTCAGCGAAGAGGAACATACCACACCGAATTGAACTGGGCTGATGAGGTTCTCGACCCTGAGGTGCTGACCATCGGTTTTGCAAGGAGGTTCACAGCTTATAAAAGGGGAAATCTCTTACTAAAGAACCCAAAACGCCTTGTAAATTTGCTCAACAACGCAGACCGACCGGTTCAGGTCATTTTTGCCGGCAAGGCCCACCCCAGGGACACCGAAGGCAAAGAGATTATTCGTCAGATTATTCACTTTGCAAATCAATATAACGTAAGACGGCGAATTGTATTTCTCGAAGATTACGATATTAACATAGCTCGGAACCTTGTACAGGGAGTTGACGTTTGGCTCAACAATCCACGAAGGCCGATGGAGGCCAGCGGTACAAGCGGAATGAAGGCAGCCGTTAACGGCGCTCTGAATATGAGCACTTTAGACGGCTGGTGGTGTGAGGGCTACAAACCGGATGGAGGATGGGTTATTGGGGCCGGTGAAACCTATGATGATGCTGCTTACCAGGATATGGTCGAATCGCAGGCCATTTATAATATATTCGAAAATGAAGTCGTTCCTTTGTTCTACACCCGCTCAGCAGACAATTTGCCCAGGGCCTGGATAAAAAGAGTAAAGAATTCACTCGCCTGGATTGTTCCAAGATTTAACACTAACCGAATGGTGGCCGAATATACTCGAAAGGCTTATAGCCCCGCTGACGCCAGATGGCGATATTTGACCGGAGACGCTATGCTCAGGGCAAAAGAGCTCTCAGCCTGGAAAGCAAATGTCAGAGAAGCCTGGCCAGAATTGGCAATTGAAGATGTTCAGATACAGGTTAATAACGGAAATGGCAACAGCCGGCTGAATCCAAAACAGCCTCAGCTCAAGGTCGGCTCAGAACTGACTGTCAAAGCGCTCGTTAAACTTGGCGGCCTGAAACCCGACAATGTCTCTGTCCAGCTTTATCATGGTACTGTGGACACCTGGGGAAATATCAGTGAAGGATTAGCTGTCAGGATGGATTATAAAAAATCGGCAGGCAAGGATGGACAGCATTGGTTTACAGGTCTGATGACTTGCAGGGCCTCAGGCCGACAGGGACTTGCCGTCCGAATCCTCCCAAAACACGATGATTTGATTAATCCTTACGAACTCGGCCTGGTTCTATGGGAAGCATCAACTTCGAAAACAGGCTCAGCGAATGATTAATATCACCACGCCTTATGAGATATGCTGAAGCTGTTTGTTTTTTTCAACCCTCTTTCTTTCGCAGAAGCTCATGGAACTCCTCGGCAGAACCTGCGGTTTCGAGCTTCGTTTTGAACTCTTCATCCAGCATTAGTCTGCTTATTTTAGCCAAGGCCTGAATATGAGGGCCGGTTTGGTCCATCGGCGAAACTAACATAATGATGATTTTTACCGGCTTGTTATCAATGCTTGCAAAATCAATCGGCTCACTTGTTACCCCCACCGACATAACAAGTTCCTTGACGGCTTTACATTTGCCGTGCGGTATCGCAATACCCGAGCCGATTCCCGTGCTCCGTGTTTGTTCACGCATTAAAACAGATTCTAATGCAGCACTCTTATCTAACAGTAATCCATTGGCATCGAGCAAATCAATCAATTCCAATATGACAGCTTCCTTATCTTTGCTCTCTAAAGGTACTTTTACACACCCCGGCCGTAATATTTGTGTTAAGTTCATTCCTGTCAAAGCCTGATATACGACAGTTATTCCTGATATTTAC
>CAYXPG010000123.1:0-5928 GCA_964467205.1 uncultured Pirellulales bacterium
ACCGAAAGAGACGCTGCTTGAAAAAACAATTTACACAACTCTTGACAGGAACTCACTGTTGGGAGTATCGGTAACCCAAAGAACATTTCTGGAATCGTCCAAGGCGAGACCATAACCGTAGGACATTCCAGGCAGGTATATCATAGCCTGCTGAGTTAGGGTCTTCGCGATGGGATCCCATTGGTAGATATAAAGCCTGCGAGTTTGTCTTCCCAGCGCATAAACGATGTTATCCACATCGTCCACATCAACGCCACCAAGGTTACTGGGACCGGTTGACACGCCCATGTACTCAAGAGTGACCGGGTTTACTATCTCAAGCCCGGCACTAAACTCGCTGGAGATAAACATGATTGGCTCGTCGTTATCAGTCACCGCATCGATCCCGATTCCCGCGGGGTCGGTTGAATAATGCAGACTGTAGGTGGCCTGCTTACTTACCAGGCCGTTAGAACCTATGTTCCAGGCATCAAACTGCCCCGTGTGATGATTCGCTGACAAGTACACCGATTTCCCAACGGCAGGTCCCGCCAAGAAGACGGCAAGGATGAATAAAACAGATATTGTAAGGGAGAATCTCCCCATAAGTTGATTTCGTCGCGTAGACATAGTTATTTCCTCCAATGAGCACAATTGTTTGGTTATATTTATATCATCAATTGAAACAAGTTCTACCTTCAAACACCATCTTCTTTCTTTTTGTCTGGTTACTAGTGTAGTGTTCCTTAAATACTATTACTATTCACGAAAAGTTATGGTTGTGGCAGTCAATCAGTTAGGGCCTCATGTTTTGTTAAGTTATTTCTGTAACACTACACTAGGTGTTGTAATTGCAGTTTGAAGAATAGTTATCACCTCCTTTCCTCTTACTCTTCTTTGCTCCTGCCCTTGGCTCCACCTCCTTTCGCGTCAGGAACATGTCTGGCTTGTACTTAAATACTTGTATCCAAAAGAGAAGCCACCATTCTACCCAATGGCGGCATCACGCACGACCTTCCCCGTTGATTGCAATCGGCTCTTGAACTACCTATACCGTCCATAACCAGCACCTGCCGGGAATCGGCGTCATGTGCCCGGTGAAGAGCACCCTTGGCGACACCAGCCCTCCTGCATTCGCAGAACGCCTGGCAAGGTATCTTCTCGACCCCAGTAGCTAATTCGTAGGATGCTGAATAACTTGATCGCCACAGCTATAGTAGTCTGCGCCACACACCATGTCAAGCGGAAAATGGTGATTCTGGTGGGCTTTTTTTACCCCCCGGCACCCCCGATATCGCTTCACTCCCCCCGCGGTACCGCATCGCATCCCGGAAACGGGGATAGCGCATTCCCGGGCAAACTTGTCGCGTGTGAGGCGACAAAAACAGTCAAGACTTATGTGCGAGGCGTCGACAAGTAGCTTATGGATATTGCACTGATCGACAGTCCGTCACACAGACGCCGGAGGAGCCATTGATGCACGACGCCTACAAAGAAGGAGAGGCGCTGTTCGCCGAGGGGACGATCAACGAGGCCGAAAAACGGTTCCTGGAGATTTTGAAAAGCGACTCCGGTAAAAAAGAAGTCCACAACAACCTGGGCGTCATCGCATTTGGGAAAAACGATATGATAGGGGCGGCGGCATACTTTGAAGCCGCGCTCCGAATCGATCCGGCTTACCGGGACTCGCTGGACAATCTGGAAGCTTTGAGAGATGCCTCCACCGGCAAGGGCAGGTATCCCGGGCATGATGTTACATCCGAAAGAAGCCTGACTGACGCGCGCCTGGCGATTGTCAATACCTTTGATAACAAGTTCAATGATATCTACCGCTCCTATTTCTCCAAAAATAACGAGGTGAGGGTGTTTACCCCGCGGACCGCACAGGACCTGTCGGAGGCGGCCACCTGGGCGGATATTATCTGGTCGACCTAGTGCAACGAAGCCACGGTGCATCTGTCGCGCCTGGCCGATTGCCCGCCGCTGGCGACCAACATCAGAAGTTACGAGATCCTATCGCCGGATCTTATGTCCAATGTCAACTGGTCGCATGTCGACGGCGCGCTGTTTGTCGCTGACCACATCCGTGAACTGGCCAATGAAATGTGGCCCGGGCAGCTATCCGGGGTCAGGCAGGAGACGATCAACAACTGCGTGGAGCTTGACAGCTATCCTCTTTACCACAAGGGGCCGGGCAGGAACATCTGCTATGTCGGTTACCTGAATCACAAGAAGGGTCTGAGCCTGCTTCTGCAATGCGTCCGGGAGGCGGTCAAGATCGACAGGTTGTTCAAGCTTCACGTGGCCGGCGATTTCCAGGAAGACCGCTTCAAAGTATACATGCATCACCTCATCGGAGAAATGGGACTGGCCGATAACGCTCTATTCCACGGTTGGGTGAAAGACGTACCTGCTTTTCTCGGGGAAATGAACTACGTGATCTCCACCAGTCCCTGGGAGGGATGCCCAAATAATCTCATCGAGGCTATGGCATGTGGTATCAAACCGCTGATCCATAACTGGAAAGGGTCCCGGCAACTGTTCCCCGAGAGCCTGGTGTTCAACTCCCTGGATGAGTTTGGGGTACTACTGAGGTCGCCCGACTACGATTCGGATTCCTACCGCCGTCACGTGGAAGTCAATTTCAACGCTGCGCGGAACGTACCCCGCATCGACGCCTTTCTGGCATCGTTACCGGCCGCAAGACAGAGCGAAAGGCGCTCCAGTCAAAGCAGCCAGACAATCCTCCCGGTGTCGCACCGGGCCTCCGACAAGGTTACCGCATCGGCAACCCTCACGAGCGATGGAGACCGATCGGAGACGATCAACTTCATGCAGCCTCTGGACAAGGGCATTGGGTTTGTAAACAACCGCAAACAGTTCACAGTGGACTTTTGCCGGGGCAAGCACGTGCTGCACATAGGATGTGTTGACAGCGGCATAATGAAACAGCGGATTCAGGAGAACAACTTCCTCCATTACCATATTGGGCGGGTGGCCAGGAAGCTGGTTGGAGCAGACGTTGACGAGAAAGGCCTGGCACGATTGAAACAGGCCGGTTACGAGGTTCACACGTTGGATCTTGAGACCGATACCGATCTACTGCGCGAGTTAAGCCGAGATGCGGACGTGATAGTCATTCCGGAAGTGATCGAACACCTGAGTAATGCAGGTCTGGCGCTGCAAAACCTGAAGGACTGCGATTTCCACGGCGACATCCTGATCAGTACACCCAATGCTTTCTCCTACCGTGCTCACAAGATGCTGGCGCAAAACGTGGAACTGGTCCACCCGGATCACAATTGCTACTTCTCGGTAACCACGCTTGCCACCCTTCTCAGGAAACACGGGTTTCGGATAGAGCGGCTGCTGATGTACTACTGGCCCAGCGACGACGACGCCGGGCGCGAGTTTGCTGATATTCTGCGCGCCTGTCCTTACTACGGTGAGGGCATTATTGCCGTCGTGAACGCCAACAGTCAGCCGCGTGGCTGAGTCCCCCCTCCCACCCCCGCCAAAGATTACCGGAAAGCCCCTGCTGTGTCGACCCGAGGTACCGCTGACGCCGGTATCCGGGTACGGTCGGTCGCTTGCGGATTTGTTGATCAAGGAGCTTGACAGGCTCTTGATGGCCTGTATATTGGAACCTCTGTACCGCGGGGTGGAGCAGTCTGGTAGCTCGTCGGGCTCATAACCCGAAGGTCGAAGGTTCAAATCCTTCCCCCGCCATTAAAATCAAGTACGGCCGAGACCGTCGATGTGATGACGTTCGATTTATTAGGTAAGGGACCACAATTTTAGACCAATCATACCCCAATAGCCAAGAAAGAGGGTCATACCAGCGCAAGCCAAAGATACGACAAGAGCATAAACACGGGCTATGTTTCTGACCGCTTTCCTGAAGCTTACTACTGCAAAGAACAGACTTACAAATGAAAAAACTGCAAACATCCATGTTGAAATCGTGAACTGTATGTTTGCAAGTGATGGCTCCGCGATATATGTTGGATCCTGAGTTGCGATCAGAATAAATCCATACAAAAGAGAAACAATACTTATCAATGGAAAAATTCTCATTCGCAAATACTTTGAGCGGTTCTTCCTTTTGGCTATCCGTTTATAAAGATCGACAGGAATCCAGATTAAAGCATAAGGTATTGAGGAAAGCATCATTATCCAGGCAATGATGAAGGACCACCGAGTTATCCATGGTTTCCAGGTTTCTGTTTCCTCATAATATGAATTCCAATTGACTAAGGCGCGTTTCCCTTCCGGGGTTTCAAAAAAAATAATACTTGCGTCAGGCATATTCGGTTCTCTGAATAGGTGAGATGTCACAGGAATTAGCGGCTGCTTGTTTTCCAGATAATTATGGAAATATAGTGTATCACCTATTGTCGATACTGATGCATCACCCAGAATTAAATCAACCCAGCCCAGGAGTTCTCCCGTGGAATTCTTTCTTGCATAATGTCCCGTATGGGCCTTCAGTTTCTCTTTTGGGATGGAAACTACAGGTGCGAATATAGGATTATTATTCCGAACAAGGTAGTCGGTGAGTACGTTTCTAATCACATGCGCATTTGCGGTCATGTCGAATCGGTTTAGCAGGACAATATATCCAATATTCAAATCATAATTATACCAAAAATCGCAATAAAAACCAAAATGGGCTCCATTATGCCCTATCCATTTGTAACCCCCACGATAGCTTTGTTCTGTTCCCAATCCATAGCCAAAACTTAATCCCTTTTGGGCAGCTAAGGATGTTGTTGGCTTTTCCATTCTAATAATTAACGTATCGCTTATGATCTGTTCTCTATCGGTTTTACCTCTATTTAGCATGAATTGTACATATTTGGCCATATCCCTGGCTGTTGAAAGCATTATTCCAGCTGAACGAGAATAGAAATTAACAAAAGGCGCTTTTTTAAAATCGTCTATGTAACCCTGGGCAAGAGCTCTATTATTCTTACAACCTTTCAGTTTAAATGTTGATGATTCCATACCAATAGGTTTAAGAACGACTTCTTCCAGGTAATCTTCATATCTCATCCCAGTTATCCTTTCCAGAATATAGGCCGCTAATCCATAGCCTGTATTCGAATATGAGTAGCAGGTGCCGGGTCGGAACCGGGTTTCCAGAGCATCTTCCACTATATCCAATGCCTGACGCAATGGCATCTCGGGATCATCGTTCACATTAAATTCCCTGAAAGAATTTCCGAAACCGGAAGTATGTTCAAGAACATGAACAACTCGGACTGGATCTGTTTTCTTCCAAGGATTTACGATATTGATTTCAGGGACAATTTCTACTACCGGAGTATTAAGATCAATCCGACCCTCTTCAGCCAGTTTGAGAAATCCCAGGGCAACGAAATGTTTTGTTATAGAACCCATGCGAAAGTAAGTATCTTCTGTTACCGGAATTTTGTTTTCCACTTCCGCATATCCCAAACCCCCCAGAAAAATTACTGAGTCTTTTGAAACAATGGCAATTCCGGCCGCCGGAATTGAATTATCCTTCATCAGACCTGAGACCTTAGTCTTTAATTCTTCTATAGACTGAGGTATCATCGGGTTATTATCACGATTTTCAGTTGCCTGTGAAAAGAGCGTAACAGAAGAGAAAAAGAGAATAAACAATATCGCTTTGGGAAAAACAAGTGACGATATAATTGCTTTCATTTTTCAAATCCTCCAACGATTACCTTTTGATAGTAGACAGCAGAAATCTAAAAGTGTTGCTGATCTGACATAAATCTTCTGCAGGAGGGAAATGATAATGGAAATACGATAATAAAGGAGAATTTTATCTAATGCTCTTTCTAACGTTTTTCTAACAGAATTAGCCAAAACAGCAGAAAATAAAGGAAAACTGCCTATTCCGACGATTCCGCCAGTCTGTTCCGATCGAAGGCGGCAGGTCATTCCGATCGATTCCGC
>CAYXPG010000124.1:0-5916 GCA_964467205.1 uncultured Pirellulales bacterium
TCAAAAAGCTTTTGCATAAATGCTATAAAAAAAAGCCCCGGCAAAACCCGGGGCAAAATATTGATTGAAAAGGAGGTTATTATTTGGGCATTATTTTTTAGACAGTTTCAGAACTACGAAAGCTTCGTAACGGCCATCCGTGACTAAAAGCAAAGCCGTCCCTTCTTTGCGGGACTGTTTTATCGCTTTATCGAATTCTTTTGTATTTGCGACAGGCCTGCGATTGACTTCTAAAATCAACGTTCTTGCTGTGATGCCCCTGCGTGCGGCCTGCGAGCCCGGCTCAACTCTGGTAACTAAAACCCCGCTCAGACCTTCATAACCGAAACGTTTAGCTAACTCGTCGCTAAGATTTTCAACCGCAAAACCTAATTGTTCCATTCTTTCCGAGGATTCCAAACCGGCTCGCTTCGAAGATGCCTTTTCGCCGAGTTTGACAAAAAGGGTTTTTGGCTTTCCATCTCGCATAACAACTAACTTGACCCTCGTGCCGGGTTTTTGCATTGCAATACGATTACGGAACTCATTGGCTTTTTCGACCTTCTCGCCTTCGAATTCGACAACAACATCATACCGCTTCATCCCCGCTTCTTCGGCGGCGGAATCTTCGATAACCTTGGTGATAGCAACTCCTTTGGTCTCTTCATCCAGGCCCAGCGATTTGGCCAATTCGCCGTTCACTTCCTTTATATGAACACCTAATATGCTGCGGACAACAGTTCCGCTTTCAACAAGCTGCTCATAAACCTCCTTGGCCATATTTGAAGGAATGGCAAAACCGATGCCTATATTGCCGCTTGCGCCGACAATAGCGGTGTTTATTCCAACCACTTTGCCGTCAAGATTGAGCAGCGGGCCGCCGGAATTACCAAAGTTTATTGCAGCATCGGTCTGAATGAAATTTTCATATTCGGTAAGACCTATGCTTCTGCCTTTGGCGCTTACGATACCGGCTGTTACCGTATGGCTCAGCCCGAAGGGATTGCCGATGGCGAGAACCCATTCACCTACTTCTGTCACATCGGAATTCGCCAGTTCAAGAAAGGCAAGGTTATCGGCATCAATTTTTATCACCGCAACCTCCGAGTCAGCATCTGAGCCAATGATTTTTGCCTCCAGTTCCCTCTCGTCTGCGAGATGGACGATAACTTTGTCGGCTTCGCCAACGAGATGATTATTGGTAAGGATGTAGCCATCAGGTGAGATAATAAAGCCGGAACCCTGAGCGAGCTGGCGAGGTTTCGATTGTGGACGCCGACGAGGGCGTTGCTGGCGTTGACGCCGAAAGAAATAATCAAAAATGTCATCTTCAAATGGGTCAAAAAACCTGTGTGACTGGTCATCGCCCCTTGGTGAATAGTATTGCTCAATAGTCTTTTCGGCCTTTATACCCACTACAGCCGGCGACGCCTTTTCAGCAATTTCGGCAAAGGTCCTGCCCATCTGCCGAAGAGTGTCGATACTGCTGCTGTCATCGGCAAAAGCAGAAGGCAAGGCAGTGAAAAATAAAAGGAAAAAAAGGGTTGAAATTACAAAACAGCGAGTGGAAATTCTGCTCTTTTTGAAACTTAAGGCCTGCATTTTTTTTACTCCCAATTACTTAAAACAATCAAAATACCTTATATCTGTCATGCGAAAAATTACTTAATTCTAATACGATTTTATCGCCGACAAGTTCACCAAACAAAGGTTTTTTTGTATTAAAGAATAAAGAAACCCCGCTGCTGAAAATCAAATACACAGCAAACAGCGTTTTTCTACTTGAGCATCACCTGGATTATATCCCTGCCGCTCTTAATTTTTGTTATCACAGCAGCAGAAGGTTCGCTGTCAAGTTTAAGAGTGCAGGAAGCCGCTTTTCCCCTTTCAAATATTGTGTTTTCCATCTCCTCAATATTAATGTCGGCATTTCTTAATTCATCAAGAACACCGGCCAAAACACCGACATGATTGTAATGGCGAACCACGAGATTAATCTTCGCCGACGATTTCTCCCTTATATTGACCGTGTTCAGCGGCTTGCCCGTATCTTTGTAACATTGAACAATCCTGACTACTTCTTCTGCAACCGCCTCCAGTGCCTGGTCCGTGGAAGCGCCGATGTGAGGCGTGCACGAGACCATCAGCGCAAGCTCTTTGTCCTGGAAATCCGGGGCGGCAGCCGCCGGCTCATTCTCATAAACATCGAGACCCACTCGCAGATTTTTCTCTTTTATAGCTTCTTTCAAAGCAGCGGTGTCAACAATCTCGCCCCGCGATGTGTTAATCAGAATCGCCCCGTCTTTCATTTTGCTCAACAGTTTTTTCCCGATAAAGTGCTCTGTTTTAGGGCTCGTTGCCAGATGTACGCTGACAGCGTCGGCCTGTGCGACAAGCTGTTCAGGACTTTCACAGTACCCTACGCCAAGTGCATCAGCGGACTCTTTCGTCAGGCTTCGCGACCACGCTATTACATTCATTTCAAGCCCCCTGGCACGTTTTGCAACGGCTCTGCCAATAGCACCAAGACCGATTATCCCTAACGTTCTTCCTTTGAGCCCCCGTGATTTGCCGTACTCTTTTTTTCTCCACTTTCCCCCGCGCATATCATCAGCGGCAGCGGCTATTCTTCTGTCCGCCGCAATCAGATGACCTATGGCAAGCTCTGCAACGGCGTCGGTGTTTTTTCCCGGACAGTTTGCAACATATATACCCCGGCTGCTTGCTTCTTCGAGGTCTATTGTATTAACGCCCGCTCCAGCACGTATTATCAGTGAAAGAGATTGCGCCGCTTCTATAGTCGCCGCTGTAACCCTTGTCGAACGCACTATAAGAATCTCAGCGTCACCTATTGCACCGGGCAAATCATCGGCAGTCAGTTTGGGATTTACGGTAATATCAGCGCCGAGACCCTTGAGGCCGGCTGCTGCCTTTCCCGAGAGCTTGTCCGCTATAAGGACTTTCATTTTACAACTCCTTAAATAGCGTCTAACAAAATAATACCCATTCGTTAGAGACTCTTTTAGCCTATTTCGTCATCAATCCAGCCGAGGAGTTCTTTTAAGTCATCAAGAGTAATATCACCCATATGAGCAATGCGGAATGTCTCTTCCTTAAGCTTGCCGTAGCCGTTTCCGAAAACCGTGTTATGCTTTTGCTGTATGGAGTTGATTGTTTCTGCAACGTTTATCCCTCGGGTATTTTTAATCGCCGTGAGAGTATCGGAGGCATATTTTTCATCGCAGAACAGAGCAAATTTTTCCCTTGCCCAGTCTCTTACGAATTCACCCATCTCTTTATGCCTTTCCCAGACGTTTTCCATACCTTCAGCGAGCAGCTTTTCGCACTGGTGGTTCACCGCCATAATATGCGGAATGTTCGGTGTAACAAGGGTCTGATTTTTTTCTGCGGATTTAGCCCAAAGCTCAAAGTTAAAATAGTAACCCCGGCCGGGAATGTCTTTGCTTTTTTCCAGCGCGCGGTTGCTTACGGCCGCAACTGCCAGTCCCGGTGGAATTGCAAAGGCCTTCTGCACCGAAGCAAACGTTACATCCCACCCAAGCTGGTCAAAATGCAGCGGCAGACCAACCATAGCGCTGACCGCATCGACGAGCACCAGAACATCAGGATATTTTTCTTTCACCATCTCACTGATTTGGTAAACCGGGTTCGTCAGGCCTGTGCTTGTTTCGTTATAGACAAGAGTAACAGCCGCATATTTTCCTGTCGCAAGCTTTTCGTCAATCATTTCCGTCGTGGTGGGCTGGCCCCAGTCAACCTTCAGCTCATCAACCTTTCTGCCGCAGTTTTTGGCCACACCCGCCCATTTGTCACTGAATGCACCGCAGCAGGTGGCCAGAACGGTTTCATCCATACCGACACAGTTGCGAATGGCCGCCTCCCAGATGCCCGAAGCCGATGATGTTGAAAGAAAAATATTCTGCTCTGTAAAAAGAATCTCCTTTAGCATATCGACCGTCTCACCGTGCAGTTGGGCATACTCTTTGAGACGGTGCCCAAGTGTGGGACGAGCAAGCTGGGCAAGAACATCGTCATTAACCTTTACCGGCCCCGGAATGAACAATCTTGGCGGGTTCTTCCAATCTGCCATTTCATTAGCTCCTGCATAAAAAAGGTTATAATTTTTGAATCGTCAAACCTGCATGCATTTTAGGAAAAAAGTAAGTCGTCTTTTGAGGCATTTTTTCTCCTGCCTCGGCTACCTGCTCAATATGCTCAATTTTCGGCGGGTTGGTCAAAAACGCCGCCTGTATTTGCCCGGCATCGACCCTGGCAATTGAATCGTCGATGGCTATCGGCGTGTCTTTTACGTACACTAAATTGCCGCCTGCGGTTACCTTCGCCTCATCGAGGCCAAGCACATCGTCGATAATAAGCCTGTGTAGCACCGCAACATCAAGAGATTTGAACGAGTCGCTCATACCCGGTGCAGCCGTATCCATCGCCTTTTTGTCTTTCAGAACGGCCACATAAAAAGCATCGCCACCGCTGTATACTCCGAAGGCATTTTTATCATTTTCGTATTCTTTTCTCATCTGGTTGAGCATCTGTTGCTTTGCATCGGTTTTGGCCTGAGGCGAATCAAATTTGTATTCGGTAATATCAAAATTTTTCTCCAAATCAGCCATCAGCTTTTGACTGTCGAAATTTTCAAGATTCTTGACAAGACGATGTGTGGCCAGCACTATCATTCCCTCGTTGTGAATGTTGGCCAGGACCATCATTTGGTACCGGGCATTGGTATTGCCGGTCTCTTTCAAATAGTCCAGCGCCGTCTCATAGCGATGATGACCGTCGGCAATCACGGCGATTTTGTCAGCCATCATATTCACAATCGCTTCGATGTCAGCTTTGTCGGTTATGGCATAAATGCGGTGCCTTATGTCTTGTTCGTCGGTAAAATCGATAAGCGCATCAGCAGCGGCGGCCTTTTCAATGATTTTGTCCGCTATTTTTTCAGGGTCGCTGTAGAACATAAAAATCAGGCCGAACTTTGTATTGGTCGCCTTCAGTAAACTCAGGCGGTCGGCTTTTGGACCGCTGAGCGTCTGTTCGTGAGGTTTGACCGCTTCGCCGAGTTCTGTTAATCTGGTCAGACTAATGAAACTGCCTCGCTGGAAATTGCGGCCGGCCGCTTCAAAATTCTGAACGTAAGCATAAATCGCTTCCTGCGAATCCTGTTTCAACACCCCTTTTTCTATCCACCCATTAAGATAATCAGCGGCCCTTGTGTATTGATTGTCGCCCTGGTTATCCGAAGGGGTTGTTTTTCCTTTGATTATCCGCACTATGTTGTATTCGTTTTTTTCATAAAGCTGCTGCTGCAATTCGCCGCTGATAACGTCATAAGGCGGAGAAATACAGTCGCCTACATTGCCCACTACCGTTTTGTCGAACCTGAATGCTTTGAACGGCCTAATTTCCATAACTAACCACCAAAATTCTTTTCCTGTTGTATGTGAATGTTGAACATTAAGCTTATTTGCGATTTTCAAAGTACAGGGCGGGCATAATAGCATCAAAAAACCAAATTGTCAAAGGTCAAAGATGAGTTTCCCCCCCAAAAATTCCCGAACAATGAACAGCTCATAGAACAATTCAGGACTTTTTAATTCATTATTTAGCCTCTGTGTCTCTTTTTCTCGCCGACAGAAGAAGCAGGTTCCTTATCGCCTCGGTATCTCTTGCGGCGAACCATCGCTGCTCGAACTGCTTTTCCTGGGCAATCTGTGCTATCGCCATCAGTGCACGAAGGTGATAGTTGCGTTCATCCTTTGTGCCTGCAAGGACAAACATTATCCTGACAGGGTCAGGGGCGTGCGGAAAATCAATCCCGTCAGTGGCTCGAACCAGAAGTATATCGAATTTCTTTTCGCCTTCCACTACTATATGAGGTATTGCAAGGCCGGGCTGAAT
>CAYXPG010000125.1:0-5911 GCA_964467205.1 uncultured Pirellulales bacterium
GAGCAGTGGACTCATAATCCATTGGTCGAAGGTTCGAATCCTTCCGGGCCCATTCAAAACAGGACGGCAGGTTCAAAGGCAGTTTGGCCACGCATCACCGGCAACAACGGCGAATATGTATGCAGACATTTCTTTTGAAGATATGCAAGCAGGGCTAAATGGGTTGTATGAGGATTAAGCGATGGAAATATTCGGAGCATATAACCTTCACACTATATTAACGATTGTTTTTGCGATATTCTACTACAAAGCCGCAGATATTGAGAAGGCTTCAAAACTTCTCTGGACAAGCTTATCAATTGTTGTCTCTCTTGGCACCAAGATACTTGGTTGGGGATTACCTGGATTAATATTGGGTCAGATAGCACTACTTTTTATCATAGGAATCGTTAGGTGTTTGCTATCAATGAAAGACTAAGGCCATAGCATCAGCCCAATATATACGCAGATATTAGTTTTGAGGATATGCAAAACGGCTTGACTGGGTTGTATCAATAAACTATTATGTCAGTATGCCTTGCCCTTTGTTGAAAATAAACTATTTAAGTTAAACCTTTCGGATGCACTAAAAATGGATGCACCCGCCAAAAGAGCGTATGTAATGGGCCTGCTTGTCGCTTGCCCTTACAAATCGAATCCAACGACCTGTGCTTTGTACGACATCAGGAGCAAGCCCCTAAAAGAGCGAATGGCTTGGGTCAGGCAATTGACCGACAAGCAAATTCAGGACATCATAGAAATTCACGAGGAATGCTTCGTTCGGAGGGAATATGAAACGGAGCCTGTCTGAGGTATTTAACTATATACTTCAAGCTTTTCTTTTTTGACTAACGGTAATACTTTGAGGATATGCAGAAAGGAGTTACAGGGTTGTATGAAACCTAATAAGGCTGCACTTTGCAACAATATACAAGGTTGAAGGTTCGAGTCCTTTCGGTATTTTGAACACCCCTGACTTCGAAAGAAAGAACAAATAAAAAAGCCCTGCTGTTTAGCAGGGCCTTTTGGTCTTCGAGCCATGTCCTCGGTCAGCAGGGGGTTACGTTAGTCGCACATGGGCCTTTTTTGCCTTGTCCGACTTCATACTCGACCTTCTGGCCTTCATCAAGCGATGCATAGCCTTCTGTTTTAATCTCCGAATGGTGGATGAACAAATCATCACTACCATCATCCGGAGCAATAAAACCATATCCCTTACTCGAATTGAACCATTTCACTATACCTGTATCCACTTACACATCTCCCTGGCCTATCTATAGACCATTTAATAATGTCTCTCATTCTTAATTTATTAAGGGCATACTCTTGAGAGACGAAAGAGAATTCCCTTTAAGTAAGTGTATTATACGAGAAAGTTTAAGTGATTCAACAAAAAAAAAGCCTGTCCTGACATTTTTTTTTGCAAGCAGGAATAAAGCATTTTTCAACATCTAACCACGTTTATACCCGAAAAAAGAAGAAAACTTGCCTTTATCAAACCGAACCTGTATAACAGCACAAAAAATAATCGTTCCCTTATACAGCTTCACATTGTAGAAAGGGCTTTTTATATGAAGACGATGGAAGTTTATATTTTACGTGTAAAGCCGGAAGAAGAACTTGCTGGCTCCATAACCGAATACTGCAAATCAAAGCAGATAAGTTCCGCCATAGTTACAGGCATTATCGGCTCTCTTGCCTCGGCAAAGCTGGGTTTCTTACAGGCCCTGCCCGGCAAATACATAGCCAAAGACTTTCCGGGGCCTTTGGAGATTGTCGCCGCCCAGGGCACCGTTGCGATGTGCGATGATGAATTAGTGCTGCATGTTCATATTCTGGTATCCGATGAAAACCGCGCTGTGGGCGGCCATTTAATAGAGGCCGCGGTATTTAGCACGGCAGAAGTAGTGATTGAGCAGTTGGACGAACAGATAACGCGTAAATTCGATGATTACACCGGCCTGAAAGAACTGCAAGACTAAAACCGTTATAACGACGGAATATTTTGCCGCCGCACCATTTCAACGATTGGCTGTTAGTTATTGTTTTGTATTCTTACAATAAAACTAATTATATTTGTTGTAATTTTTTTATTGCTTATTTCTTTTTTGCTTTTTTATAAAGATTAACACCTATTTCATCTTTTCCACCTGATACATATCGTGTTTCCTTAACGAAGTAAAAATTTCCTTTTCCATACACTACGGCTATACGTGTTTCTTCTTCAGGATGCTCGAAATAATAATATTCCCCTTTGATAGTTTGAATGGGATACCAGAATCTATCCCTAAAGTCACTTAGTTCACACTCGAACGCTTCTGGCCATAACTTAAGTAATTCTGGTTTCTTTTGTAAGTAAATTTCTTTTATCAGTATATTAAAAACATCTTCAGGCATTTCTGCTACTAAAAAACCTTTCCAAATAGCTCTATGAAAAGTTATACAAGGCCGTATACTGCTAACCTTCTTGGGCAAAGTATATCCAACAATATCTTTGTATGTCAATTCGTCCGATATATACAAGTCATAATCATCAAATGCTTTGTCTTCATCGAGTTTACTTACAAAAGTTTTTAACGAAGCAGAATTATCTGTACCAATCATTTTAATAACAACTAAGATTAATATTAAAGCTACTACTACGGTTGTTATTTTTTTCATAATTATTGCCTTCCTATAGTCAGTGTCTGATAATGATAATTTCTACTCATCGTTTCACCACACCATTTTAACTGCAAAATAAGACAAGGAAAAACATTTTCCACCCTCTTTCTTCTCGTGCCTTCTATGAAGCCGGGCCTGCAGGTTTACAACCTGCAGGCCCGGGTCTAATCAATAATCAAATTGTCAGGCACTTTCAGCCTGAAAACTCTCGTCTATACGTATGCGTTAATCAGGTCTTTCAGTACAGCCGCTGCGGCCCCGACGGGAGAGCTCTTTCCGCCCATCACCGTAATGCCGCCCATAGTATCGGTCATATAAGTAATGGCCTTTTCGGAGCCATTGACCAATGCCAAAGGATGTTTTTCATCCAGCAGTTTCGGAGTAACATTAAGCTGCATTTTCTCATTCACTTTTTCAGCGGTGCCGATGAGCTTAATAACTTTGCCCTGCTTTGTGGCCGCTTCAATATCTTCCGGCGTAACTTTTGTAATACCTTCGACTGTAATATCATTCAATCCGAACGAAGTGCCGAAGATACGATTGCAGATAAGCACCGTTTTGTTGGCTGTATCTTTGCCCTCAACGTCGTAGCTCGGGTCGGTCTCGGCAATTCCCATTGCCTGTGCTTCCTTAAGGGCCGCATCATAGGATGTTCCCTTGTTGCGCATCTCCGAGAGGATATAATTTGTCGTACCGTTGAGAATACCCTCAGCCGACTGGATGTGGGCGCCCGCCAGACACACCCGCCCTACATCGAGTGTAGGAAGTGCCGCCGCTGTTGCGGCGCTGATGTGCAGGCCGCAATTATTCTTTTTCGCCAGTTCGTGTACTTCTTTATAGAACAGCACAAACGGCCCCTTATTGGCGCTGACTACTTCCATACCCAGCTTGACAGCAGTAAAAACGTGCCCTTTCGCCACGCCGCCGTCGGTAAGGTTCGTCGGAGTAGTCTCAACCATCACGTCGGCCTTTGCCTGCTTGAGTGCCTGTTCGCCGGTAAGGCCGGGCTTACCATATTTGTCAAGTTCGTGAACAGGCGTCCCGCCGCGAACCTTCTCAAGCAGCTCTGCCATTGGAAGTCCATCCTCTGAATCCGTTATGGCTGCACCTTTTGAGGCAACGACAGCCGAGAGGACAAGCCGCACCCCATACTTTTCTTCGATTTCGCTGCAGCGGTCGATAAGCAGCTGCACAAACTCTTTGCCGACGCCGCCGAATCCACACATAACAATTTTCACATTCTTCATCATTTGTTTCCTTTAAGAATTAGTTCCTCATAATCTTCTTTATTTACAAAGGCCTCTATAATCACCGGCCCATCTGCGGCAAAAGCCTTATCAAGCGCCGCCTGATACTCTTTAACATTATGAGCCGGCAGAACCGGAACACCGAAGAAGCTGTTGGATGAAACATATTTGTCACCGTGCAGCCCTGTTCCATAGAACTTATAGTCTTTGTTTTCCTGCTTAATACGAATCAGCGAAAGATTCATATCTGTCATAAGGATGAATACTACTTTTGCTCCAAGTCTCATTGCGGTAGCCATTTCGCCGCACATCATCAAAAAGCCGCCGTCACCGACTACACAGGCCACCTCTCGCTCAGGACAGGTGAGCTTGGCAGCGATTGCTGCGGGAATGCCAAAGCCCATAGACGAGCAGCCGTTGGTCATAAGCTGGCATTCCGGCGAATACGTCTTCCAGGCTTGGCCAATCAGGTGCAGGTGAGCCCCCACATCGCAGGTCATTATACTGTCTTTGGGCATTTTCTCCCGCAGGCCTGCCAGTACCGCACGCGGGTCAAATTTGCCGTCAGGAGCAGCAAGCTGTTCAAACATTTTTTCCCGCCTCTGCGCCAGTGCTTTCATATCCCAATCCTTTTTACCTTCATCCAGAGCGGCTAATCGTTCAAGCGAGGTTTTCAAATCGCCAACCACATCACAGCCGAGCGTAAATTTGCTCTTGTTCAAATCAGCCGGTATCGTATCAATGTGCAGCAGCGGCACATTGGGCATCCAGTCTTCATAGTTGATTTCTATCGGGTCGTAACCGATTCCAACAACCAAATCAGCCTGCTGATGGGTCTGGCCGACCTGATTGGCAAGAGCATGGGCCAGCACGCCGGCATAACAGGGATGGTCTTCGGGAACCATACCCTTGGCCATAGGCGTCTGGATGACAGGGGCCTGAAATTTCTCTGCAATCTTCAGTATCAAATCCCTGACATTTGCACGCATAGACGTGATTCCCAAAGCCAGTACCGGCTTGCGTGCCTTTTTGAAGAGCTCTTCCATTTTGTCCAGCGCCGCCGCATCCGCAGCAGCCGCCTGCTTTGAGGGCTGCAGCTTAACCTTTTCTTCCGCCGCTTCATTGGTGCCCATCCCGCCGGGAAGACCGATATAGGCAGGGCCGGGTACCTCTGAGGTCGCTACCTGATACGCCTGATAAAGTGTTTCCTTGACTTTATCCGGCTTTAGTCGCGTCTGCAGCTTTGTGATTGGCTTAAAGAAAGTTTGATGGTCCATATTCATCTGGCTAATTCTATGCAGCATCGCATCGGGCATTTCATCCGCAAATGCAATAATCGGCGAGCGGTCGAGTGAGCCGCAGCAGACCCCTGTACTCTGGTTGCAGGCACCCGGGCCGTACGTTCCGAAACATGCTGCAACATTGCCTGTAAGGCGCCAGCAGACGTCAGCCATAAAACCGCCGGCCGCCTCATTGCTGACCAGCACAAATTCTACACCACCGGTCTGCCGAAGCCCTTCCATATAATCCACACAGTTACCGCTCGGAACCCCAAATACGTATCGCACGCCAAGTTCCTTGAGCGTTTCAGCCACTTTTTTGGCAACATTTGCCATTTTCAGCTCCTTCCCGGATTTTAAGTAAATCTCAAAACCCTGTTAATTTGAAAAAAAACTATAAAAACCTGCCTTAACAGCTCTTTGGCAGTTTCGAGGTTAATCGGCCTGTATATCCAAACCGCCGAATTTTTCAGGTACAGAGCGCGCCAAAACTCAAAAATAGTCCTACATTATAACTGCCTGTGGATTTGTATCAAGCATTTTTTTCAACCTGCAAATTTTGGATGGCAGAAGCCATACCATTGATTACCGATTATTGATAATTGATTATTTGGTTGAGAGCGCTTTGCGATGCAGGTTTTGATTGGGGGAATTTCAAATCATTTGCGCATATAAAATAGTACGTGATTTTTAAAATTTGGGGATTTTTGGGGGGAAATTTTTGCAGATTCGAAAGGGAAT
>CAYXPG010000126.1:0-5851 GCA_964467205.1 uncultured Pirellulales bacterium
ACCGGATAATTAAAGCCCCTGCCGAGAAAAAGCCAGTTGTTCTTGTCGATATTTGCTGAAGCGATTTGCTTAATATGGTCGGATTGTTCGAGCACCCTGCTTATCTTCTCCGGTATCTTTGAAAGTTCGTCAATGTACCTCGCCGCCTCATCAGTACTCAGATTTCTTCTTCTGCCCAATTCAATCGCCAGCATTGCCAGCACCGCCACCTGTGCGGTAAATGCCTTCGTACTGGCAACCCCAATCTCAGGACCAGCGTGCAGATATATGCCCGCATCGGTGGCCCTGGCTATCGACGAACCTACAACATTTACCAGCCCTAACACAGTCGCACCTCGCTCTTTGGCCTGCTCAACGGCGGCAAGAGTGTCCGCCGTCTCGCCCGATTGACTTATTGATATAACAACGGTGCCGTCACCAATAATGGGATTGCGATATCGAAATTCACTGGCGTATTCGGTCTCTGTCTGAATCCGTGCCAACTGTTCAAACAAAAATTCGCCGACCAGACCGGCATAAAACGCCGTCCCGCAGGCGGTCAGGATAAGGTGCTTGGTGCGGGTCAACTCCCGCAAATAGGATGAAATACCGCCGAACAAAATTCTATTATTTCTAACGTCAATGCGCCCGCCCATACACGTGCTCAATGACTTGGGCTGTTCAAATATCTCTTTGAGCATATGGTGCGCAAAACCATCAAGCTCAATCTGCTCCAGTGAAAATTCAATTTCCTTCAAATCTTTAGTCACTGTAACATTGTCAATCGTCTTGGTATGAAAACCCTCGGAAGTAATTACAACCATTTCGTTGTCGGAAAGGTAAATTGCCTGAGTTGTATGTTCCACAATGGCAGCAGCATCTGAAGCCAGAATATACTCATTTTCGCCGACCCCCAAAATCAACGGACTTCCCTTTTTCGCACCAATCAGCATATCAGGAAAGTCACTGCAGACAATCGCAAGCCCGAAGGTCCCGTGCACCTCGTGAAGGCCACGCTGAACCGCCCATTCAAATTTGTTCTGGCCGTCGGTCTGCTTTGCGCCTTTGCCATCGTCGCCTTTAGCATAAAAATAGCCGATTAAATTTGCTATCACCTCAGTATCGGTCTCACTGACAAAGGCAACATCTTCACCCTGCAGCCAGGTTTTTAGTGTGTCGAAGTTCTCGATAATGCCGTTATGAACAAGGGCGATTTTGCCCGTATAGTCCTGATGCGGATGTGCATTAACGGTATTGGGCTTGCCGTGTGTCGCCCAGCGGGTATGACCGATACCGAGCGTCTCGGATTCTTTTGCCTTATCTAAAATCCCCTCCAGGGCTTCAATTCTGCCGCGGGTTTTCTTGATTTTTATCGCATTGCCGGCCAACACCCCCACTCCCGCCGAATCATAACCGCGATACTCCAGACGCTTGAGACCTTCTACAAGAATCGGCTGAGCAGCCTTCTTCCCCAAATAAGCTACTATTCCACACATTTATATTACCTTTATTTACCGAAACGCCGGCAAATGTACATCGGCAGCAAATACTTCTGCCATAATACAAAACACAAAGTCGAAACTAAAATATGCTCTAAATTTCCGTTAAATCTCATTTATTATAAAATAATCCGGCCCATTTAGCAAATCTATTCCGCTTGAACACCTCTACGACGCCATCATCGACGGCGGTGACGATGCGGTACTTATGGCCTCAATCACACACTTTGAAAACTACACCATAAAACAAATAAAAGAATACCTCAAAGGCCGAGGCATCCCTGTAAATCTATAACACAACGCATAAAAGAATAGCTGATTATCCCTCCACCTCTCCTATCTGTCTTTTGGCCTGCGCCGCTTACTTGAGCCATTCAAATAGCTCGTAGTGCTCCTTGCTCATACCCAGTTTTTCATACACTTCTTGTGCCGACTTGTTGCGCTTGTCCACGTACAGACGCAGCCCCGCCAGCTCTTTCGATTCTTCCACCTGCTCCTTCAAATTCAGATACAGCTTCTTAAAAATCTTTTGCCCCCGCGCCTCGCCGACAACATAAAGCGAATGTATCCACAGCACCGTTGCATTTCGCCAGTCGCTCCATTCCGGCACCGCCAGAAACACCCCCAAAATCCGTCCCTCTTCATCGGCCACCCAGTAGGTCCCCCTCCCCGGCTGCTCGAAAACACCACGCACCCCCCTGCTTACAACATCCCTGTCCAGCTCCAATCCCTCCGTCTCCTGCGCCATCCGAATCTGCAGCGCAACAATACTTTCCAAATCACTTAATCTCGCTTTGCGGATTTCAACCATAAATCATATCTCTTTGCAAATGACGATTGGATTCTGACACCTTCCGCCAACCGCTGCAGCCCCGTAAACCTCTAACATAAAGGTCCCGAGCCGCCAAAACAACCGCCAGGTGTCTCACAGAAAAAGCAGTCTTCATAACAAGCCTCATATCCAGCATAAAACAATAAACTGACATTTCCAATTTAACCGCAATTTTCTTTTTTTCAAACCGTTTTTTTCTGTAGTAGCTAACGACCCTCAACAACAAATGAAATACTCTTACCGGCTTTTATTTCTACCGTCTTGTCAAACTTGTGTTGCCCAAAGCCTCTCAATTTAAAGCTCGATAAAGCCAGTTCGCCCTTTAGCACAGATAACTCAACCTGAAAGTCTTTAGCTTTTTTCCTGATTGAGCAGCTCCCCCAGGCCCAGCCGTTCGACCAGAAAAATTCACCCTGCTTTGGTGCGAATTTCATTTCTTTATCGACACCAGAGTAATTAAAGCCGGTTAACGCCAGAACAGACGCCCAGCTTGCCATCGCACGAGCATAGTGGTGGCCACATTCAGCTTCATCAAACGGGCTACGCTTTCGGCCGTCATAACGGTCACGAATATTTTTAATACACAAAAGACCGTCTTCGGTCTGGCCTTCGTAAAGCATCCCTATCGCAGCGACATATTCAAAACCGGTCATGACTTCAGTAAAATAAGGGAACGGATTTTTAGGTCTTTCTTTAGGGTAGCTCGCCATCAGCAGTACTGACTCATCGCCCATAGCAAACGAACGCATGCAGTTGAAATGGCGGTACATATCTTCTCTGTAGTTATATTTCATAATACTCTTTAAAGTTTTTTGTACATTCTCCGCTTTCACCAGATAACCTAAATCGCAAACGTGCGCCATATATTGGCCAACAAGCTGATCGACAAGACAACCCTTGCCAAGTTGATAGTCCGGCCTTGCAAGGTCCTTCGCACCCATCCCTGTTCTAAGCGGCTTAGCTATATCTTCCTGGCTCTTTGGTGTTATTATCTGGTGCTCGTAATATTCGCCGTTAAAAAGATTATTGTCCATCCATTCGCTGCCACTATCTGCGAGTTTGCCGCATATATGTGCAAAGGAAGTATCGCCAACATAGGCTGCCATTTTATTCGCTGCTCTTAAAGCACCAAGATACCAGGCCTGCATCTGTGGATTCGGGCCATAGTATTCAACATCCATAGTATTGTGCTGACATCCTTCCATCACGCCGTCCTTGTTGGAGTCCCAGCCGCCCTTTATCCAACAGAACTCAACGGCACGTTTTATATTAGGCCAAAGTTCTTTTAGCATCTTATCATCACCGGACAGTTGCCAATCTCGATATACTTTCATTATACAACCCAGTTGCCCATCCGCTGCCGCCAGAGCACGTTCTTGAGCTCGTTCGATAGGCAATTTGACACGAAAGCTCATCAGCCCGTCATCTCTCGTGGCGTGTCCAAATTCCACCTGCCGCATTGATTGGGCAAGACTTCCGAACAAAAACGCTGTTGCTTGTTCGTAGTTCCAGACATGTGTGCAGGACCCATAGCAGCAGCCGCGGCTTGTTGAGCACCCTTCCCACCCGAAGAATAAGCCATCGGCTGTACGAAAGCAGGTTTGTGTTCGCAGTGTACTTATATTAAACAAAGCCGACTCTTTAACAACTTCAGGCAGAGCGCTTCGACAAAAAGTGCGTACAAACTCAACTGTCTTTTTCTCCAGCTTATCAAGCTCAGGGACGGTTTTTTCCAGTACATCCCAACTGTCTGTGTATTTGGTCGTATAATAATTTCCAACCCTGTTTTCTGAAAAACAAACGTTTTGCTTAGGTGTCCAGGTATTGCGGTTGGGGAAATGCCACGAGAGTAAAAACGTAATTTCTTTAGCAGCTTTGGCTGGCAGTTCTATTGTAGCAGCAAGAGATGCCGTTGGTGAATTATCCTGTTTGGATTGTTGCCTCTGCTGCAATTTGCCGTCTGTGCTGAAGTCATCCCAGAAATCCAGCAGAGATGCTCCCCAGCCTTTCCTGGCCCAGGCAGTTCGATAAGTAACCTCAGTAGCGGTTGTGGCCAAAGCAATCGTGCCCCACTGTTCGGCGTTGGGCTCTACGCCTTCGGAGGTCATAAATATACCCTGAAAATCTCCACTTTTACGAAATTCGTTCTTATTTGCTTTGCTGCCGGTGGTAATGGGGTCGCCCTTCCAGTCTTTCGCTTTCGAGAAGCCGTCATTGCCTATGAAATTAGGTATAGCAGCGCAAACTGAAGCGGTTATCGCCTCGTCGGTTTTGTTGCGTAAGACATATTTCAGTACTGCTATTGGTATGCCGCTGGCATCCGCATCTGCCGGCACCAAAGGATTAAATGCCTTGAGATGTACATCTACCGGCACATCGGGGTCAGACAGATAGACCTGCCCCAGCGGATAGGCGGCGGCAAACGAGCAATTGCGAAAACGCGGCATGCCGTGATTTACCATCCTGCTGCCGTGACTGGCCTCATAAGCAGAGACATTAATGGGGCCTTCGAGTGCCAGAGCAACAGTTTTGCCTTTTGCAGTTTTTGTGTACAGAGCAAAGAAGGGGCCGGTGCTGGAGTTTTTGGAACTAATCGGTACGAATCCTTTCGCGGGTCGATTCATTATTTCCCAATCGCGCAGGTCACCTCTGCCACCTAAGGAAACTGTACCCGTACCAATACCACCTAAAGGAAGCGCAATGCGGGCAATATGTTCCAAGTCATAACGTTTTAGAACAGGCCAATTTTCAAAATCAGACTTCTCCGCTGTTTTGACTGTTGCATTAGTCACGCATGAAATAACCATTAACACTATTGCAATTAAAGCTGACTTTCTCATCGACTCTTTTCCTTTGATTTGCTTTTGCTCGCCTCCGGTTCGGACTGTTTTTACTTACTGCCGAATTTCACTCCTGCGTAATACTATATGTTACTCATTCCGGCACCCATACTTTCCAAAAACACCTTATTATCAGGATACTTCTTAAGCAGTTTTAACATCGCTTCAATCCCCTCACGATTGCTGTAACTCGACAACACTCGCCGCAGCGTCGCCAGCCCCCGCATATCGGCGTCACCGTAGAGCACCGCTTCCTTCCGGGTCCCGCTTGCCGCTATGTCGATCGCCGGAAATATCCTCGCCTCCGCCAGCAACCTGTCCAAAACTATCTCACTGTTGCCCGTCCCTTTGAACTCTTCGAAGATAAGCTGGTCCATCCGGGAACCGGTCTTGATCAGACAAGTAGCTATGACCGTAAGCGACCCTCCGTTTTCAATATTGCGCGCCAGCCCAAACAAGCGCCTCGGCACTTCCAAAACCCCGGCCTCCAGCCCACCGCTCATTGTATGACCACGCCGCCGTCCCCCTCGCCGGCCGACCTGATTGTTGAACGCCCTTGCCACACGAGTCAGGCTGTCTATCAGCAAAACAACCTCCCTGCCGCACTCCAGTTCTATTTGCACATGCGCAAGCATAAGTTCGACTAATTCGATATGTTCGGCCGTCTTGTTGTCGATAGTGCTCGCTGCCACCTCCGCACC
>CAYXPG010000127.1:0-5822 GCA_964467205.1 uncultured Pirellulales bacterium
ATAAAATCAGCTATTTTTTTCAACTCTTCATCGCTGTCGTTTTCACCCGGCACCAGCAGCGTCGTAATCTCAAGCCAGATATTTGTCTCCTTTGCGATATAGCTGATTGTATCAAGCACGGCTCCCAACCTTGCCTTGCACAGTCTCTTGTAATAATCCTCACTGAAAGATTTCAAATCAACGTTTATCCCGTCGAGCCATTCAGCGGCAAAATCTATCGCCTCTTTTGTCTGATAGCCGTTACTGACAAAGACATTTGCCAGACCTTTTGCTTTACCCAGCCGGCCGCAATCGGCACACAACTCCATAAATACCGTCGGCTCAGTATACGTATAAGCAATGCTTTTGCAATTAGTGCGGACAGCCGCCTCAACTATCTGCTCCGGGCTTAATGCCTGTCCATCTATTCGCCCGTCTTCAATAGCCGCCTGGCTTATCTGCCAGTTCTGGCAGAATTCACACTGAAAATTACATCCCATCGTAGCGACGGAAAAACTGCTCGTCCCCGGCTGAAAATGAAACAACGGCTTCTTCTCAATAGGGTCGGGATTGGCCGAACAAACCTTATCATAATTTAGCGAATACAGCACACCATCGATATTCCTGCGCACAGCGCAGCGGCCCAATTTGCCCTCACCAATCACACATCGCCAACTGCACAGCTTACACTGGACCTTTTTATCCTCACCCGCATCCCAAAGCACCGCTTCCTTAAGACCATCTTCTTTTCGCTTCATTTCCGCCTCTTTTCACTTCGATATTCATTATCCAATATTCCCTCCGTGTCTTGTGCACTTATGCACTTGTGCTCTTCTGCACTTGTTTCTTTTTGCATTTTGATTTGATATTTAATTCCCCTCTCTGCGCCCTCGTGGCTATTTTTATTTCTCTTCTTTTTAATTTTGCTTTTTGATTTTTAATCTTTGATTTTTTCCTATCCGCTAAAAGTTTATCCTGAGCTTGTCGAAGGGCTATCCGCTATTTCTCAAAGTCACGGGGCAGGAATTGAGCCGGTGCGATGGCTTCGCTCATCCGAAGAACCGCAAGGTCGTCTTCACTAACCTGGCCGCTGATGAACTGCTGAACCACGGAATGAGGATGGTTGCGAATATACTCGGCATCGCCGTCGGCAATAATCTTGCCGTGATGCAGCATAATGATACGGTCCGCTATCTTGTAAGCGCTCGTCATATCGTGAGTAACAGCAACGCTTGTAACGCCGAGTCCTCTATCAAGCTTCAAAATAAGCTCATTAATTATATCCGCACGAATTGGGTCAAGCCCCGTCGTCGGCTCATCGTATAAAATCACCTCCGGATTCAAGGCTATAGCTCTGGCCAATGCCACTCTCTTACGCTGCCCGCCCGAAAGATTAGCCGGAAAATAATTTTGAAAACCGTCAAGACCGACCATCGCAAGCTTCATCTTCACAAGCTCTTCAACACCGCTTCTGTCCGTTATTTTATAATGCTGTCTTATCGGAAACAGTATATTCTCGGCAACGCTGAGACTGTCAAAAAGCGCCCCTGCCTGAAAGAGGAAACCATAATGTGTGCGTATTTTGCTTAATTCACTTTCTGAAAGATTGTCAATCCGTCTGTTCTTAAAATAGACTTCTCCCAAACTCGGACGCAGCAATACTATCAGGTGTTTTATCAAAACCGTCTTGCCGCATCCGCTCGGCCCTATTATCACAGTGGTTTTGCCTTTTTCTATCGACAGAGAAATATCATCCAGAACAACGTTGTCCCCGAACTTTTTCGTAACGTTTTTCAGAACAATTATGCCGTTGCCACCGGCCTCCGACCCCTTCGTATTTTCATTCTTTTCCTTCACTTTCACTTCTTTTCTATATGCTAAACGTTATACATCCTTATCCAACCAGACTCTTAATTGGCCAAAACGTATTGTAAATCGCCTTGAAAATCACGCCCAGTGCAAAATTTAATGCCAATATTGAAATGAAGCTCGCAACAAACGCCTCCGTGCACGCCTGTCCAACACCATGAGCGCCCTCTTTGCACGTAAAGCCCTTATAACAGCTAATCGCCGCAATCGCCGCCCCAAAGAAAAATCCCTTGATAACCCCGATAGCCACATCCCACAACTCCACACCATTAGCACTGAAGCTCCAGTACGCCCGGCTGTTAATACCAAACTGAACAACGCTGACAAAATAGCCCCCCATAATTCCCAGCAGGTCCGCATAGATAATCAGAAACGGCGTTAGCAGCAGGCACGCCAACAGCCTCGGTACTACCAAATATCGAATCGGGTCCGTCCCCATACTCTTCACTGCTTCAATCTGTTCAGTAACCCGCATTGTCCCCAATTCAGCGGTCAGGGCTCCGCCGACACGCCCTGCTAACATAACCGCCGAAAGCACAGGCCCCAATTCCTTCACAACAGAAATGTTAATCAAAATACCTAAGTGTTCTTCCAGCCCCATACCCGCCAATTGGTCATAGGCCTGAATCGCCAGGGTCATACCCACAAACGCACCCGTTATCATTATCACAGGGACGCTGCGAACACCGATAATATTCATCTGAGACCATATCAGCGGATAAGTGCTTGTTCTAATACAACTGCGGGCGCAAGCAACCGTTGACTGCCAAATAAACCTTCCAAACTGCCCCACGTTGTCGACGTCCTGTAAAACTCTGGCTCCGACCATATCAATCATAATTTAGCTCCCAAACTTACTGTCATCCCGGACAAAGTGCTGAAAGCCTGCCTTAACCGCAAGATTCCCAAACCAGAACCACTCTATTTTCACCTATCTGCTCGCCGGTGTCAAGTCGCTATGTACCATTAACAAATACTATTTTCCAGCCCTTCTCAGCCGACACACTTTATACTTTACAGCCCAATACTATAAGGATAAAATATTATACTGAAAAAAATAGTGTGAAATATGTAACAATTTACCTTATCCGGGACACAAAATACGTCCCACAGCATACGAGAAAAGCTATGGAAAAGATAAAACTTTATGACACGACCCTTCGTGACGGCATGCAGGCCGAAGGGGTCAGCTTTTCGCTCGAAGACAAACTCGCAATTGCCAGGTGCCTTAACGAGCTTGGCATCGATTACATCGAAGGCGGATATGCCGCTTCAAACCCAAAGGAAATGCAGTTTTTTGTCGAAGCGGCAAAGCTAAACCTGAAGAACTCTACAATAGCAGCTTTCGGCAGCACGCACAGGGCCGATACTAAACCTTCGGACGATGCCTCACTCAAAGCAATTCTCGCCTGCAAAACAGGAACTGCAACTCTCGTCGGCAAAAGCTGGGACCTGCACGTAACAAAGGTACTTGCTTGTTCACTGGATGAAAACCTCAGCGTTTGTGCCGGGTCGGTAAAGTTCTTAAAAAAACAAGGCCTTGAAGTTATCTTCGACGCCGAGCATTTCTACGATGGCTACAGGGAAAATCCCGAATATGCGATGAAAGTTCTTGACGCCGCCGCCGACGCCGGCGCAGATATAATAGTGCTTTGCGACACTAATGGCGGATTCCTGCCCGATGATGTTTACAAAATCACAAAAACAGTCTGCAGTAAATTCAGCACAATAGCTATCGGCATCCACGCCCATAACGACACCGACTGCGCAACAGCTAATACCCTTGCAGCTGTACACGCCGGCGCCGGACACGTCCAGGGAACAATCAACGGACTTGGTGAAAGGTGTGGAAACGCAAATCTCTGCACCGTCATCCCGAACCTTGCGATTAAAATGGGTTTTGATGTCCTGAGCGCCGAAAAAATCCAAACACTGACCGAAGTATCACGGTTTGTCTTTGAGATAGCCAATCTGACACCCGTGATGAATATGCCCTATGTCGGCGAGAGCGCTTTTGCTCACAAGGGCGGCCTGCACATCGACGCCCTGAGAAAAAGCACGCGTACTTACGAGCACATCGACCCGCAGCTTATCGGAAACGAACGAAGGTTTCTCATCTCCGAGCTCAGCGGCAAATCAAACATCCTCGCCGAGCTGGAAAAGGCAAAAATCGCACAGGACAAAAAATTGGCCGCCAAAATTCTCGAACGCCTTCAGGAGCTTGAGAACCAGGGTTACCAGTTCGAAGCCGCAAATGCCAGTTTTGACTTACTCGTCAAAAAAATTATGGGCACATACAAGCCCGCTTTTGACCTGATAAAGTATCACGTAAACGTTGAAAAACGCGCAACAGGCGAGCTTGTAACCGAAGCTACCGTCAAGCTTACCGTCGACGGCGTCACCGAGCACGTCGTCGGCGAAGGCGATGGCCCGGTAAATGCACTCGACGCCGCCCTGAGAAAATCACTTGAGAACTTTTACCCCACAATTAAAGACGTCCATCTGATTGACTATAAGGTCAGGGTCGTCAACGCCCTTGCCGGCACCGCCGCACGGGTACGCGTAATAATCCAGTCAAGGGACAAAGATTCTATCTGGGGAACCGTCGGCGTATCGGAAAACATCATCGAAGCCTCCTGGCTGGCGCTCTCCGACAGCGTAGAGTACAAACTACAAAAAGACAAAATCAACAATAACATTTGACCCCCAAATTCATTTGGGGGTTTACCCTGTGGATTTACCTTCACTTTTAAATCTTCTTCAGTTTCTGATTGTGTTTTTTCACAAGATACTTTGGTATAGTCGAGCGGTCGCCGAACAGCCGATGGAGCAACGCCTGCCTTGAGGGCCGTCATTACGCCAACTGCCTCAAGATAATTCTCAACGATGAAAAGCTTGCCCGGTCCAAACGGCAGCTTGTAAAGACAAACCCGGTACTTATTCAGAAAAAAATCTTCAGAAATCGGCACCTATTTTCTGCACCTCGCCAATAGCCGCTTGACGCCTTGCCTCCGCTACATCCGGGCCACCCTGTAGGGTTGGCTCAACTACGACCGAGCAAATGTCCTCAAAGCCCATAAAACCAAATATCAATTCGATATACTTGGTTTGCAAGTCAAACGCTTCGGCTTCGCTCTCAGCAGGGTATTCGCCGCCACGGGCGTACACGACCAACATCGGTTTTCCAACTACAAGTCCCTGGTATCCAGTATCTTCGCTATAACTGAACGTATAACCAGGCTGAACCAGAAGGTCGATATACTGCTTGAGCCGATAGGGAATACTGAAATTCCACATCGGCACAGCAAGGACATATTTGTCGGCAGAGCTAAACTGCTCAATCACTTTCTCAACCTCCTTCCAAGCTTGCAATTCTTCTTTTGAGTGTGACTTGCCGTGTAAAATCGTATACTTGGCCTGTACTGCCGGCCCGTCAAAATTGGGGATCGACGCGTCAAATACGTTCAAAGTCACAATGTCATCATCCGGATGTTTCCGTTTATACGTCTCTACAAAGGCATCAGCAACCATGATGCAATGGGAACGTTTACCTCGGGGAGAGGCTTGTATATATAAAACTCTGCTCATTGTTGACCCTCCTCTGTACCTGCAGGCGGTGTAAATATTCGTTGGCCCATTTCCTTGTCAAGCATATACATACCTTCTGGATTGGCCTCGATGAGCTTTAGCTTACCGACCATATCACTGGCACTTTTCTCCTCTTCAACCTGTTCATTAATAAACCACTGTAGAAAGGCATTTGTGCCATGGTCTTTTTCTTCAATAGCTAAATTTACAAGCTCATTAATTAATCCGGTCACCTTTTGTTCATGTTTGTAGGTGGCTTCAAAAACGGCTAAGGGTGATTTCCATTCTACCGGCGGCTGCTCTATCGCTTTCAATATAACCCTGCCGCCCCGTTCATTGACAAAATCATAAATCTTCATTGCGTGCATCAACTCTTCCTGTGTTTG
>CAYXPG010000128.1:0-5798 GCA_964467205.1 uncultured Pirellulales bacterium
GCTTTTTTAGTGTAAAAACGCTTAAGATGAACTCTTTTGACTCGATAATAACATAATGGAGGCAGATGCTAAGAAGGGAGATGTTGTGCTGAATTTTTTCAAATAAGGTCGCTAAAAAGCGGATGGCAGCGGACAACAGCTAAGTTAAAACAAAGATATAGAATCTGGGAAAGGAGTAACAAGACAAATGCTCTCTGGCGAGGAAAAGACCGAAGAAAAAACTGAAGAGAAAATGGAATCGAGTGCTGAAAAAGAAACAGAGTCGGCAGCGAAAGAACCGGAATCTGATAAAGCAGAAGAAAGTACGGCCCAGGAAAAACCCGAAGCAACTGCTGATGCAGAACAACAGGAAGAGAATGAGGAAAAAGCTGAGGGTCGGCTTGAGCAGGCACCTTCTGAAGAGGCTAAGGCATCTCAGAAAGACGATAGTGATGATTCTGAACCACAGGGGCCTGCTGCCGAAGGGCCTGCGGTTGATGAGGAGAGTGCAAAAGAAGAGAGCGGTGAAAAAGCTGAAACCGGCCGGAACGCCTCTGATGAGAAGACGGAACCTGCAGAGCAGGGGCCGATAACTGATAAAGCAGTTGAGAAGGCAGAAAGTGAGACAGCGGAGGATTCTCAGGCCGGCCGGGAGCAGATTGAGGCCGAAAGCGATGAGCCCTCAACAGAAGATGCTGATGGTGCGACAGAACAAAAAGCGGAGACGAGGGATGATACCGAAGTTGGTAAAGGGTCGCCTGCGGGCGAGGTCTCCGGAACCATTCAAAAAATGACCCAATCGGCTGCAGTTCTTCCGGGAGAGTCTGCGGGCATATCTTTGGCGATGTGTGCGAAAGACATTATGCAAAAGGAAGTTGTCTGGGGCGCCGGTGATGACAGCATCGAGCAGGCACTGGCAAAGATGCAGCAGGCCAATAACGGCTATATGATTGTGGGCGGCGACGGTGCCCTGGAAGGTATTGTATCCAAATCAGACCTGACAGGAGCGATTAGCCCCTACCTGCGACCTGTATTTGCCAAGTGGCGCCGACCGCTGGATGATGCTACCCTTCAAATCAAGATTAAGTGGATAATGAGCAGGCCTGTTCGCACGGTAAAACCGGAAACACCATTATCGGCCGTAATAGGAAATATGTGTCAATTTGGCGGATGCGTTTTGCCTGTAGTGGACAAGGATGACAAGGTTCAGGGGTTGGTAACAATCTTTGACATTTTACAAGCACTGTTGAGCGACGAGGGAGATTTTCCCACAGTGGGTAAAACAGCTCAGTCGCCCCCGCCGGCATAAACCAATTGTGGCGGACTCAACGGCAAATTAAAAATCGGAGAGGGCGGGATTCGAACCCACGGTACCCGTAAAGGGCACACCGGTTTTCGAAACCGGCTCCATAAGCCGCTCGGACACCTCTCCATATCAGCTTCTATAATCTATACCTTTGATAGATAGAAATTGCAAGGATATTAGCAGCTCAAAAGATGACCAATCAGCTCCGCAAAAACCGGGCATCGCGGGATACACTGTGCCCGCAGCCCCACTCAAAATGAGAACGTAAGACTTTGTCGAAGGTTTCAGTTTATGGGTTTGCCGAAAACCTCCACTTCGACATAATGATTATCACTACTCTCATTGTTGCCGCTGCTGTAAAGACGCACATAACGGGCAGGTACGCCTCCGGCATCAATAAGCTTACCCTCAGCCGCTTCAATATAATGCTTGTCGGAACCAAAGCCGAAACCGGCAGAGTTGTCATCATCATTGTTGAAGAGGGTCCGGACGTTCGTGACAAAATCAGCATCGTCGGCAACCTGCACAATCACATCATAATAAACACGGGCCCGACTGTGGAAATGCCAGAGGAGAATAGCGTATATTTCATACTCAGCCTTCAGGTCAATAGTAACGCTCTGCAGAGAAGAATGTAACACAACACAATTGGCACCCCCGGATTCGGTATCTGCCGCCTTTTTACCGTCGGTAATCATTTCGAGCCAGCCCACAACAGGTTCTTTGTCGCTGCTGATTACCGGCTTGTTCAGAGCAACGTTTTTTGTCCCTTCAGGGGCATAAAACGGCGGACGTACCTGTTGCATAGGGTCTTCCAGGTTTGGTATCCTCAGAATTTTCTCAGGTACACCTGTATATGCCGGCTCGGGTAGTTCAGTCGGAAGCGGCACATTCCCGTTAACATCTTCAGCCGGTTCTTTTATAACCTCCGGTTCAGTCACGTCCTCGCTTTTAGCTGTATCCACAGCAGGCTCCTCAGGTGAAGACTTCTTGCAGGAACCAATAAGCAAACTCAATACCAACAACCCCAGAATATAAATTTTCACATTTGAATTAAATCTTTCAATTAACATTTTTTCTCTACCTCCATTCTTCCAATATTTTGCATTTCGACAGAAACTCAAACTTTTTTGAGGAGACAACAATTCATCCTGCAGACTGTGTCCAAACCGCCTGGCCCACGCAGACTTCTACAGGACAGCTTCTGCATTTTATACAACCAACAAACTGAATTTACAAGAACATTACGACCGCAAAAAAAATATTCGGCACTTGACGAACAAAACAATGCCAAATATATTCGGCAGGTTGATATATCAGGAGTAAACGATGAAACAATTACTATTGAGTGCTGTTGTGCTGTTGAGCTTGTCCATGCCGTCTTTTGCCCTGGAGTTTTATGTGGCCCCCGGCGGCAGTAATTCCAACCCGGGCACAAAGGACAGGCCTTTCGCTGCTATTGCCCGTGCCCGCGATGCGATTCGCCAAATAAAGGCAGCGGCCAAAGAGCCTGTTACGGTTTATCTTCGTGGCGGGACCTATTATCTGAAGGATACGGTTGTATTTACGGCGGAAGATTCAGGTACGATTGAGGCCCCGGTTTCTTACAGGGCCTATGATAACGAAAAACCGGTCATCAGCGGAGCCCTTACGCTCAACCTGAAGTGGCGACCATACAAAGATGGGATTATGCAGGCAAAAGTGGTTCGGCCTGTCTTTAACCAGCTTTTCATTAACGGCAAGCGTCGGCACAGGGCGCGCTACCCAAACTATAATCAGAACGCCAAGTACTTCGGCGGGACAGCCGCCGACGCCATTAGTCCCGAAAAGGTAAAAACATGGGCCAATCCTGTCGGGGCAATAGTACATGGCCTACAGAAGCAACGATGGGGCAGCCTTCACTATTTGATTACGGCTGTGGAGGATAACGGTCAGGTGAAGCTTCAGGGCGGTGACCAGGTCAACAGGGGAAACACTCCTGCCAACGAGATGCATACCTCGGCCCGTTATGTCGAAAACATCTTCGAAGAGCTCGACGAGACGGGCGAATGGTACCTCGACTCAAAAAAAGGCATTTTATACTTTATTCCACCTGACGGTCTGGACCTGGCCAAGGCCCGGGTCGAAGCGGTTGTGCTAAAGCAACTCTTCGAATTTCGCGGCTCGATTAGCCGGCCTGTACGTAATATTCACCTTAAAGGACTAACATTCACACACACGGCCCATACCTTCCTGCAGAAGTACGAACCACTTTTACGGGGTGACTGGTCAATCGTGCGGGCAGGAGCGGTGTTTATGACCGGTGCCGTGGACTGCTCGGTGGAGGACTGTTTCTTCGATGCCGTCGGCGGCAACGGCATCTTTATCAGCAATTATAACCGCCGGCTGAGCGTGGCCGGCTGCAAGTTCACTGATTGCTGTGATAATGCAGTATGTCTGGTCGGGGATTTCAATGCCGTCCGCAGCGCTTCGACGTGGCTCAATCACATACCCGACCCACCCGATAAGACGGTCGGACCTGCCACTGAGAACTATCCGGCCTTGTGCATCATTCATAACAACCTGATTCATGACATCGGCCTTATCGGTAAACAGGTCGCAGGCGTTTTTATCTCAATGGCCTCGCAAATCACCGTCAGCCACAACACGATTTACCACATCCCCAGGGCGGCCATCTGCATCAACGACGGCACCTGGGGCGGACACGTAATCGAGTTTAACGACGCCTTTGATATGGTTCGCGAGACCGGCGACCACGGACCGTTCAATTCCTGGGGACGCGACCGGCACTGGAACACCGCCGACTACCGTGCCAAAGAAACCGGAGTATCACCCGCCCGGTCTCTCTGTCAGCTCGACAACTATAAGACAACCATCATTCGCAACAACCGCTTCGAACACAGGGGCAGCCATTCCTGGGGCATCGACCTTGATGACGGCTCGTCCAATTACCACCTTTACAACAATCTGACGCTCGGCTGCAGCTTCAAGCTGCGCGAGGGGTTCTTCCGTCTGGTCGAGAACAACATCTGCATAGGCCCCTATCCGCCGGGAAAACACGTCTGCTATAAACAAAACGGTGACGTGATACGGCGGAACATCTACGTCAATACGACAGGCACCGCTGTTTTTAAAGGCATCCGGGCCAAACCATTGGAAATGAGCCAGATTGATTACAATCTGTATTACAACTACAAGGCAGCTCCAACCGTACAACTCAAGCGCGAACTGCCGCCGTCGTTCAAAACCGTTATGTCACTGCCCCAGTGGCAGGCCAAGGGTCTTGACCTGAACTCGGTCTTTGCTGACCCCTTGTTTGTCAACGCTGCCGAGGGCGACTACCGTGTTCGGCCGGAATCACCGGCCCTGAAGCTCGGATTCAAGAACTTCCCTATGGACAATTTCGGTGTTCTAAAGCCCCAGTTCCGCGCCGAGGCCGAAGAAGGACGCCGGCTCTTTTATAAGGTACACCCAAAAGCCCGGCAGGTGAATATCCCGGAATATTATTGAAACGATAATGCGAATTGTCTAAAATCCGGCGGACTACCAACAACGATTTTAAGATTTGAATATTTTCGAGGTTCACAGATGTATATCATACCGGCGATTGACCTGATGGACGGCAAATGCGTCAGGCTAATCCAGGGCGACTATCACCGCCGGATAACCTACGAGCACGACCCCGTCAAAAAAGCACACCACTTTATTGCTGCAGGGGCCAAGTGGCTGCATATCGTCGATTTGGACGGGGCCAAAGTAGGCAGCCCTGTCAATACCGAGACAATATCAGCAATAGCGGCACACAGGCAATTGAGAATTGAGGTCGGCGGTGGAATTAGAGACGAAAACTCGATACAACAATTACTCGACATGCCGATAGAGCGGGTAATAATCGGGACAAAAGCCATCAGTGACTTTGAGTGGTTTAGCGAAATGGCCCGAAAGTTTGCCGGCAGACTGGTGCTGGGTCTTGACGGGCGGGGTTCAAAAGTAGCAACCCACGGCTGGACAAAGGACAACCCTCAACAATTACTGGACTTTGCTGCAAGAGCTGCCAAGCTGCCCATCGCTGCGATAATATATACCGACATCAACAAAGACGGAATGATGGCGGGACCAAACTTAGAAAGAACAAAAACACTTGCAGAAGCGGTGGATATACCGGTGGTAGCAGCCGGCGGAGTTACCGAGACTACGGACATAAAAAAACTGGCCGCTTTAGGAATCGAAGCGGCAATAATAGGCAGGGCCTTATACGAAGGCACTCTCAGCCTTGCCGACGCTATCAAGGCCGCCGAATAAAAAAAAACTACTCTCTCGAAAAATGAGAGAGTAGCTCAATAAACCTCAAAAAGAGTAAAACTCTTACATCAGCCGTTTAATCTTTTGCCTTTGTCAATGCAACGCCTTCACTGGCGGGAGTTCGCATATCCATTGGACTGCCGTGGTCCTGATGGTCGAGATACTCCCCGCCGGCACCGGCTGTGCGGCCGACCGCAAAGACCATAAAGGC
>CAYXPG010000129.1:0-2667 GCA_964467205.1 uncultured Pirellulales bacterium
AAGAGTTTGGGCTCACCGATTATGGCAAAACAGATAAAGGCGCCGCAGACAAGGACCTTGTCGGCCAGCGGGTCAATCATTCTGCCGAACTTGCTGGTAACCTTTAATTTCCTTGCAATAGCGCCGTCAACTATATCGGTCAGGCCGGCGACAACAAAGAGGATAAAAGCAATATCAAGAAAATCGGGAAAGGCAAGTTCCCCTTCGGCATAACGCTGCGGTGCATAAAGAATCATAATTAGAAAGATGACGGTCAAGACGAATCGGCCTAAAGTCAGGATGTTCGGAATCTGCTTTAGCATAATTCAAAGTTTAATTCTGTCTCAGACATAATTCAATATTAAATCTGCCGTACGAGTAAATCGTAATCTTTGCTGCCTGTAACCTCGACATCAATAAATTGGCCGGGCTTCGCTGAACACCCCTCTATTATACAGACGCTGTCGATATCGGGTGCCTGGCCGTAGAAACGCCCCCGCGCGGTGCCGTCGTTATCGACCGAGTCAACCATACAAATAAGGTTGGTGCCGATTCGGGTCTTGTTTTTGGAAAAAACAATTCTCTGCTGGGTGAGCATTAACTTTTCCACTCGTTGTTCTTTAAGCTCATCAGGGACCTGGTTGGACATTTCGGCTGCGGCTGTGCCCAATTCACGATAGTATCTGAAACAGCCGAGTGCGTCAAATTGGGCCCTTTTGACAAATTCAACAAGCTCCTCAAATTGCGAGTCGGTTTCACCGGCAAAACCGACTATTATGGTTGTTCGCAGAACAACATCCGCAATTGACATCCGCAGTTTCTCAATGAGAGAATAAATACGCTCTTTAGTATCACCACGGTGCATATCCTTTAAGATTTTATCGTTTATGTGCTGGATTGGGATGTCAAAGTAATTCACAATTTTTTCACTGGATGCAACGGTCTCGATTAGCTGCTCGTCAATTCCCATTGGGTACAGATACATCAGCCGAATCCATTTTAGCGGCTCGATTTTTTCAAGCTCTTTAAGTAGCTTGCTCAGGCCGTTTTTTATCTTCAAGTCCCGGCCCCAGTAAGTCGTGTCCTGGGCGATGATGTTTAATTCGATTACTCCTGCTGAGGCCAGCTCAGCGGCTTCGGCGAGGATAAGATGCTGAGGTTTGCTTCTAAACGGGCCTCTTATTGCAGGTATAGTGCAAAAAGAGCAGTTGTGAGCGCAGCCCTCGCTAATTCGAAGATACGCCCAGTGGGAAGGTGTAATAAGTAATCTGGCCCTGTCGTCAGCTACCATATCCGGTGAGTGGTCGATATAAACTTCAGGGGTATTTGAAACGAGGGTTTTCCTGATTATTTGGGCAATGTTATCTCGCTCTCCGAGGCCCACAACAGCATCTATGCCATTTGCCTGTTCAAGTAATCGGCTTCCTAATCTTTCTGACAAACAGCCGGTAACAATAACCTTTTTTACACTGCCGATGGTTTTGAATTTTACGGCGTGTTCTATGGCCTCAAGAGCTTCGGCTTTTGCCGGAGCAATGAAACCGCAGGTGTTGATTACAACGACATCTGCGTCACTGGCCTCGGCGGTTATGAGAAAATCTGCCTCCACAATCTGTGCCAGCATTCTTTCGCTATCGACCACGTTTTTCGGACAACCCAAAGCAATAAATCCTACCGTAACGGGTTTTTGCCGTTTTTTCTTTGTCATAAACCCAAAGTAACAAAAAAACACTGTCTGGTCTAATATTTTGATTTGGTAAGGCCGGAAGATAATTTGGGGAATATGGCGATTTTGCGAAACTTTATTAAAATATGCTTGTAAAGCAAAGAAATACACAGTAAAATGACGCCTTCGGCGCCGTTTGTGTTTGCGCAAAAGGTGTTTTTTAAAGATTAGAGATACGCTATCTACGGAACATAGCAGGGAGTAGGGCCCGCTTAAACCGACGCGTTAGGCGGTTTTGGATTATGGGTAACACCAGCAACAAAATCACTCACAGCCAAAAGATAATAGGCTTTTTTGCTGTGATAACTATCCTGTCTATTTGCGGCTGTGGAGAGTTTTTTGATGAAAAAGCCACAGAAATCCAGTCAAAAAGCATCCTAAGCGACTTGAGCGCAATTAAAACAGTGCCCGACTCCAATATTTCTGTGCCCTATATATACAAACAGCCTCCCGAGGTACTCGAAACAAAAGACGGCGTAAAACTGTTCTACTTCACCAAGTATCACACTGTTGACAAACTCTCATTACTTATTAAAGAGCAGCTTGGTTACAAGGTCAGTCAAAACCCCGCTACCAATCAGTTGATAATTAGGTGTCCAAACAATCAAGAGTCTCAGATAGCCCTTCAGTTCCTAAAGCAGGTCGATGTACCACCCATTCAGGTCAGAATAGACTGCCTCGTATCCGAACTTTATGCGGATGTAACTATGGACTGGGAGACTACCCTTAAGATTGAAAATCTATTTGGCGAGAAAATCTTTCTCGGCGGAAAAACAGTCGAAGGAATATTAAAGCCTGCATTTCCCGGTGCCTCCTTGCGCGAGAAAGCACGCGAATTAATAGGCCTTAAGGTTGGATACTCGGAGAATCTTGGGTTACTCGGCCACGAGTTCAGGGCTTTGGTTGACCTGCTGATTTCCAGAGGGTACTTAAAAATCCTGATGAATCCAACACTCGAAGTC
>CAYXPG010000129.1:2767-5781 GCA_964467205.1 uncultured Pirellulales bacterium
GAACGCAAAATTCAAAATAAGGAAAACCGCATCCGCCGGGGCGAAAGCCTAATCATCGGAGGAATAAGAAAGTCCGAAGAACGCTCTGTCGTTCGCGGAGTCCCATTCCTGAAAGACATACCACTGCTTGGTGTTCTGTTCTCCAGCAAAGATTATGAGGACAGAGCCAAGGAAGTCATATTCATAATAACTCCCACTATCTCCACCGGTGGGGTGCCGACAAAAGATATGCTCGAAACCATTAGAAAAAAACACGAATCACCCCTGGTAACCGAAGCTCTGCAGGAACTGCAAAAAACCATTATGGACCCATTCGGGCTGGAGACACGCCAGGCCGAATATGAGCTTAAAACTCGTCAAATGGAAAAAGCTCGCTTAGAGGCCGAGAGAGAAAAAGAAAAAGCGCGAATCTCCATTAGAGAGGCCTATGAAAGGGCTAAAAGAGAAAGGGCTGCCGGCGAAAAAGCAACGACCGAAGCGGAGAAAATAATGGCTGAGGCCAAAAAAATAAAAGCCGAAGCCGAAAAGGCAAAAGCCCAAGCCGAAAAAGCCAGGGCCCAAGCAGAAATGGCAAAGGCCGAGGCGGAAAAAGCAAAAGCAGAAGCACAAAAAGCGGCGGCACAACAGGAAAAAACTACCAAAAAACCTGGGCCTAAGTGAAGTTGAAAATAGTCCGTAAAACAACTGAATTAAATCAGCTAAATTGAGCTGTTACTATTGTTTGACGGTATTAAATTTTAATTTTCAGTAGAGGGCAGGTATATGGAAAATTTTGATATCAATAACACTCCTCAGCGTAAAGACAACCCTGAGCCGATTCCTTTTGACCAGACAAACCCAGGCAGTGCAAACGTCTCACATACGCCGCTGAATCTGAGCGGAGGCGATACGAAGGAAACGCCGAAGATTGAAGTTGCAAAGCCGGCTGCAGAAAAAAGAGCAGAAGGAATAGCCTCCAGCGACCGAATCACAGGTGTAAGAACGTTCTTTACAAAATCCCACGCAGGTTCCATCGATTTTCTCAGTGAGCAAATCATCAATTGGCTAAAAAATAACCCTGACATCAGAATAAAGAGAACCAACATGGCAACAGGTGATATTGTGGGCAAAAAGACCGAGCCGAACATTTTGATGACTGTCTGGTATTAAAAGTTAAGCTGCCGGCGCTGATAAACGTAAAGTCGTCTAAAGAGCAGAGCGTTGGCTTAAAGTAGCTCTATACTTCTCGGCCAACACGGCTTGTGCCAAATAAGTTTTGAATTTTAAGCTGTGGTTTTGCATTTTTCGCTTCGCGTTTTTCACTTTTTCAAGGGTGGAAAGAAGTTGAACAACTTAAAGCTAAAAATCGTAGCGTAAAACTTAAAAATAGACGAGGCGATAAAACTGCCCCCGGGCAATTTGATAAATTCCCGCTGTCAATTCTTTTATGGATAACTATAATGTGCTAAATTACAGGACAATAAGATTAGGTTTTAAAGGGTACCTGCAAATATGAGCACAAATAATTCAACAGTCAGACTTGACTTTGTCCGGCAGATTGTCGCCGATGACTTAAAGACAAACAAATGGGACGGCCGGGTCATTACCCGCTTTCCACCCGAACCGAACGGCTTTTTGCACATCGGACACGCAAAAAGCATCTGCCTTAACTTCGGCATCGCTGCCGAATTCAGCGGCTTCTGCAATCTGCGCTTCGATGATACCAATCCCATAAAGGAAGAGGCCGAATACATCGAAGCTATCAAGCAGGACGTTCGATGGCTTGGCTTTGACTGGGCCGACCGACTGCTGTTCGCCTCCGATTACTTTGAGCAAATGTATGAATACGCCCTCAAGCTCATAAAGGCAGCCAAGGCCTACGTCTGCGACTTGACCCCTGACCAAATCAGAACATATCGCGGCACATTGACCGAGCCGGGAAAGGACAGCCCTTATCGCAATCGCAGCATCGAAGAAAACCTCGACCTCTTCGACCGGATGAAGGCCGGAGAATTCCCCGACGGCTCACGTACACTGCGCGCTAAAATTGATATGGAACATCCAAACCTCAATATGCGAGACCCCGTTATGTACCGAATCCTCCACGCAGCACATCCCAGAACAGCCGACAAATGGTGCATTTATCCGATGTATGACTGGGCGCACGGCCTGGAAGATTCTATCGAAGGCGTTACTCATTCGATTTGCACACTCGAATTTGAAAACCACCGCCCCCTCTACGACTGGTTCCTTGAGCAGTTGGGCGTCTTCCATTCACAGCAAATCGAGTTCGCCCGCCTGAATCTTACCTACACCGTAATGAGCAAACGAAAATTGCTGCAACTGGCCCAACAGGGCCTCGTAAACGGCTGGGACGACCCGCGTATGCCCACCATCTCAGGTATGCGCCGCCGTGGCTGCTCACCGGCCGCTGTCAGAAACTTTTGCAAACGCATCGGTGTGAACAAGTTCAACAGCACCATCGATATCGCTCTTCTCGAACACTGTCTGCGGGAAGATTTGAACAAAACATCGCCCCGCGTAATGGCCGTTCTAAAACCGCTAAAAGTCATCATCGACAACTATCCTGAGGACAAGACCGAAGAGCTCGAAGCCGTCAATAACCCCGAAGACCCCGCCGCCGGCACACGAAAAGTCCCCTTCTCACGCCAGTTGTATATCGAGCAGGAGGATTTTATGGAACAGCCGCCGAAAAAATTCTACCGCCTCGCCCCCGGCCGAGAAGTCAGACTGCGCTACGCATATTTCATCACCTGCACCGATGTAGTTAAAGATGAAAACGGCCGGGTTGTCGAATTGCACTGCACTTACGACCCGGCCACTCGCGGCGGCGATGCCCCCGACGGACGTAAGGTAAAATCAACCCTCCACTGGGTATCAGCCCCGCATTCGCTACAGGCCCGGGTGCAGCTCTACGACCACTTGTTCACAAAAAAAAATCCGGACGATGCCCCAGAGGGCGAAGATTTCAAATCAAACCTTAATCCAAACTCACTTCAAGTCCTGACGAATTG
>CAYXPG010000130.1:0-5757 GCA_964467205.1 uncultured Pirellulales bacterium
AATTATTGCCTGTTTTATCACTCGTAAATCTAAAGGTAAGCTGGTTTTAACGCCGATAATGATGTGTTAGCGCAATAACACAGCCGGTATGAACAAAACTGGGGAACTTATGCCCACGCTACAGAGACAAACTATAGCCGAGAAGCTTACATCTCTGCCTTTAGGCCGAATTGCCAAGGATTTTCTCGATTACTTAACCGTCGAAGCAGGTTTGGCCAACAATTCGGTATTAGCTTACGGCCGGGATTTGACCGGCTTTCTCGAATATTGTAAGTCCATCAAAATCCGGCAATTACAGCAGATAAAAGCCGCACATATACAAAAATACCTGCGGATTCTCATTAAAGACAATAAAGCTGAATCATCTGTAAAGCGCTGCCTTATCGCAATAAGAATGTTCCTGCGGTTTGGCCGGCTTACCGGTCAGATTGAAGATGATTTTGCAGCTATTCTTGAAGGGCCGAAAATCTGGCAGCGACTTCCTGTTATCTGCAGTAAAAAAAAGGTTATCAGTATCCTCAACGCCCCTTCGGCGAAAGAGCCATATTACTTTCGCGACAAGGCGATGCTGGAACTGCTCTATGCCACCGGGGTTCGTGCCAGTGAGCTGGCCGGTCTAAAAATGAACGATTGCAACTTCGATATCGGGTATCTTCGCTGCTTAGGCAAGGGCCAAAGAGAGCGGATAATCCCGGTCGGCAAGGCCGCAATCGCTGCAACACGTCGGTATTTGGCTGAACTTCGGCCCAAACTGGCAAAACCTTTCAGCGGTGATTTTCTGTTTTTGTCGCGAACAGGCCGGCCGATGGGGCGAATCGAGATTTGGAGATTAGTCAAGAAATATGCAATGCGGGCCGGTATGCCGAAAAATATGACCGTTCATACGCTGAGGCACTGCTTTGCAACGCATTTATTGAGCGGCGGAGCGGATTTGCGAAGCGTTCAGGAAATGCTCGGGCATGTCGATATCTCCACAACCCAGATTTACACCCACGTTGACCAGGAAAGATTGCGAAAGATTCATAAACAGTTCCATCCGAGGCCGTGAGCAGCGGCAGCGGCGGCAAATACTGAGTTTTTTTGCCAAATTTATGCCGATATGGCGAAAATAGAATAATAGTTCGTTGACTTTGATATGGCTGTGAGTATGATAATAAGTTTGAGAGGTAGTAAATTCTTTAGGGTCGTCGCAATGATTACCAGGCGGTTGTATCCTGTAATATTAGTACTGATAATAGGGTGCCAGCAGCCCGGCATCGGTCAATCTCCCCAACCTGACCCTGCCGGTAAAACTATTAAAAAGGTCAGGCCTGATAAACAATTGGCGCTGAACAAGCAAGCCCTGCTTAATAAAGGCTCAAGCGAACAAATGCGTATCGATGCTGCAAACTTGATGCTGTTCAGCGAGAACCCGCTGGCCAGGGAGATTTTGCTCAATACCCTGAAGCAATCCAAGAACCGCGATGCTCGTATTGCTGTCTGTAAGTCATTGATTCAGGCCAGAGTTAGCAAGAAAGAGAGGGACATACGTAACAAAGACGATTTTATCCGGCCTTTGCTTGATATTTTGACCACAGAGGCCGATTCGGCCGAGGTCAAACTGGCCGCCGAAGCTGTCCTGATTTTCGAGTATGAGCAAATGTCGGAACTGCTTGGCAAATTAGCTACAAACACTTCGCTGCCGGTCAAAGCCAGATTGAATATAATATATGCGTTAAAACTTCAGCCTGATATGGGTGCGATATTTCAACTTATGGACCTGCTTGATGACCCAGACAGTAATGTAACCGGCGAGGCGGAAAAGGCCCTGAACTCTCTGGGCATACCGGTTGGCAAAGACGCCCAGGCACGCATAGAAATCAAAAGTGAACTCGAACAAAAAGGCAAAGACGCATTCCTTCTGGACAGGCTTAATCGCCAGGAAGAGCAGATGCGGAATCTGAAAACCGAACTGGATTTATGGAAAAAGCGTTATCTGGATTCGCTGGACAGTATATACAACGGCATCAAAGATGATGGGGCCAAGGGTAAATTTCTGGCTGAGCAGTTGGGCAGTTCCGAGGCGATGGTGAAATTGTGGTCGCTGGAGAAGGTATCTCAAAGGCGGGTGGGCACATCAAAGTTGCCGCCTAAACTTGGGCCGTTACTGGTCAAATTGATTGCTGATGAAAATAGAGATGTGCGTCTGCAAACAGCGAAATTGCTGTCTTTGATGGGAGAGGTGGATTCGGCAAAACCGCTTCTCAAACAGCTCGAAAGCGAAAAAGACGATGAGGTCAGGATGGAAGTTTTTGTTGCGCTCGGTGCAGCGTGCCATTATGCATTTTCGCCTGATATAAAGATAAAGGTGCCTGTGGAGATAAGAAAGCAGACACTGGAATGGGCGGTAAAGTACCTGGCTGATGTCGATAGGAAAAAGGCTCAAAAAGGCGGTGAAGTTATCAAAAAGCTGCTTAAGCAGAACAGGTTGACGCCTGAGGATGTTGACAGATACCTTGGTTTGCTCGTCAAAAGGTTTGAACAGGAAAAGGACAAGGCCGACGGCGCCCTTCGCGGAGAATTACTCAGCGCAATGGCGGGACTGTGTGACCAGGGCGTCCACAAAGAGAAGGCAAGAAAGCTCTTTATGCCTTTGTTTGAGGCGGCATTGAGCGATAAGACAAATCCGGTCAGAGAAGCGGCCGTTGATGGGCTTATCTATGTTGACAAAACACAGGCACTAAAGAAACTTCGGCAGGGTTTTGTCAATGACAGCAGCGCGATAGTAAGGAAGAAACTGATAGAGCTTGCCGGCGAGGTGGGAAGCAAAGAAGATTTGGTCTGGATTGCAGAGAGAATCGGCTCAACCGCAGAAAGTGAATTGGCCTGGCAGGTGATGCTGAGGATATTCAAGCGTCTTGACGCTGCGGTTCTGGGAGAATGGATAGGAAAATTCGAATCGAAAAGTTCCAAAACTGTATTGTCTGATGCTCAGAGAATATCACTGCTTGAGATGGCAGAGGGCAAGGCCGACGGCGAAAACAGGCTGGAGATGCTGAAAGATATTAGAAAGAAGCTGGCTGATGCTTACAGCAAAAGCGGCAAATATGAGCAGGCGGCCAAGCGATTGGGGCTGTTGTATGAAGCTGCTGAGCCTGATGAAAAAGGAGCTGTTTCGGCCGATTTGCTGAATGTATATTTGAGATGGCCAAATCTGGAGGATGCAAAGGACCTGGTTGAGAATTTCCTGCTGCAGGGAGATTTGGAGCCGAACAGCGTTGTTATCCTCTCAATCGACAAATATCTAAAGGAGCCGACCGGCGGGGCCGACCCTAACGCTGTACTGGAGGCATTGGCCGGGATAAAAATCCCTGATTCTGATGCCAGGCCTATGTGGGCAAAGCAGTTGAAGGCCTGGATTGAGCGATTCAGCCCGCTCAAGGCCCAGGACCCGAATGAGCCGAAAAAGGCTCCCAAATAAACCTGCATTAGAAGATTGCTTGAAAATATTATACTTTGTTTTTGTCGGATACTCTCTAATTCAAACTGGTATAATTTTTCGGGTGCATGCCAATTGTTTATATGTCTTATTCTTGGTGGTTATGTGGGTGAGAGACCTGGCTTGGCATTGCGTCGAAAAGGGTCAAAAGGTTAGGTATAAAGCGTGAGATGGCTATGGAGAGCTGGGTGTGTATAGTCTGCTCGAAAATGCGATATGAATTGGAGTTTCGCTGGTTTTTGGGCGGTTTTTTGGGAAAAAGCGTAAAAAATTTAAAATTTTTTTAATTTTTTTGTTTTTTTGTGTTTGCTATTGTTCTGCCGTTTTTATAAACTACCTTGTTTAAATAACAAATAAAGGTATTAGCGGTTGTTGTTCCTGTACTTGTTTTTTAGGTTTATGGCGGCAGGACAAGAGGGGGATGTCTGTATATTTTGGCTTTAAGGCCAAGAATTGGATGTTCAGTTTATCGCTGGCAGCTATGACTCGTAATTACGACTGTTAATTACGTTTTTGCTGCTGTAGCTCAGTGGTAGAGCACGTCCTTGGTAAGGACGGGGTCATGGGTTCAAATCCCATCAGCAGCTAAATGCAAGGATGTCGAGCTGAGATTTTCGGTGCGGCCAGGAAAGGGCGCAGAGCGCAGTAGTAAGCTGCTATGTTGTGAAGAGCCGGGAATCGGAGCTGTGAATTAGTTATAAAGGTTTTAACAAACGGTTATTCGAGGATTAGAAAGAATAAGGAAGTCCTAACACGGCAAATTGGAGGTTAGTATTAAAATGGCTAAGAAGGCAGTATACGAACGGACAAAACCGCATGTAAATATCGGCACAATCGGTCATATTGACCACGGCAAGACGACGTTAACGGCAGCGATTACGATGCGTCTGGCACATTTGGCCGGCGGCGGCAATATCAAGAAGTTTGACGACATCGATAACGCCCCTGAAGAAAAAGAACGTGGCATCACCATAAATACGGCCCACATAGAGTATGAGACTGAGAATCGCCACTATGCTCATGTGGATTGTCCCGGGCACGCCGACTATGTTAAGAATATGATTACGGGAGCTGCTCAGATGGACGGGACAGTTCTGGTAGTAGCAGCTAATGACGGTCCTATGCCCCAGACGCGTGAGCACATTCTTCTTGCCCGTCAGGTAAACGTGCCGAAGGTTATAGTTTTTCTTAACAAAGTGGACCTTGTGGATGACCCTGAGCTGCTTGATTTGGTCGAGTTGGAGGTAAGGGAACTTCTGAGCAAGTACGAATTTCCGGGCGATGAGATTCCTATTATCAGGGGTTGTGCATTGGCAGCTATGGAGAGTGAGGGCAAAGATGACGAGGTCTGCAAGTGTGTTGATGAGCTTATGGTTGCAGTTGATGATTATATTCCTGTACCCGAGCGAGAGGTTGATAAGCCTTTTCTTATGCCTGTTGAGGATGTTTTCAGCATTAAGGGCCGGGGTACAGTAGGTACCGGCAGGGTAGATCGCGGTAAAATCCATGTTGGTGATGAGGTTGAGGTAGTCGGTCTTGCCAAGGAGATTAACAAGACGGTCTGTACCGGCGTGGAGATGTTTAATAAGACGCTGGCAGAGGGCCAGGCCGGTGATAACATCGGCATTCTTTTGCGTGGAGTGGAAAAGAAGGATCTGGAACGAGGCCAGGTTGTAGCTGCCCCCGGCAGCATTACGCCTCATACGAAGTTTGAGTCTGAAGTTTATGTTTTGACGAAAGAAGAAGGCGGTCGTCATACGCCTTTCTTCCCGAATTACAAGCCTCAGTTTTATTTCAGGACTACAGATGTTACCGGAGCCGTGCTGGCGTTGAAGGGACGCGACGGCAAGTCGGCGGAGATGTGTATGCCTGGTGACAACATAACTATGGAGGTGGAAATAATCGCCCCGATTGCTATGGAAGATGGTCTTCGATTCGCTATTCGTGAGGGCGGCCGGACGGTTGGCGCCGGTGTTGTAACTAAGGTCATCGAATAGCCGAGCCTTAATCATTATTGAACTGCGCAGATTTCAATGCGAAGGTATCCGCATTTTGAGGTGGGCAGGTGTTGGTAGTGTTTTTTCATTGTTCGGTCCTGCTCGGCGGGGACGATAGTTTATGGCTAAAAAGAAGAGTAAACGAGAATATGTCTGGCTTGAGTGTAAAGAGTGCGGCCAGAGGAACTATCGTACAAATGTTAGTTTTGCAGAAGGTACGCCTAAAATAGAGCTCAAGAAGTTTTGTAAGAACGAACGTCATCATACAGTTCATAAGATACG
>CAYXPG010000131.1:0-4544 GCA_964467205.1 uncultured Pirellulales bacterium
GAAGATACTATCATTTATACCGAGGACGGCTCTTATGCCGCCAATCTTGAAAGAGCAGCCGTTGACCCGCTGCCCAAAGAAAAACCAAACACAAAAATACCACCAATGCAGGATGTCCACACACCCAACATCGGCTCAATCGATGAAGTCTGCGCCTTTCTAAAGACAAAACCGAAAGATATGATTAAAACACTCATTTATGCTTCCGCCGATATGGTGATTGCGGCCATAGTTCGGGGCGACCACGAAACTAATCCGGAAAAGCTAACGCAGGCTCTCGGCGGCAGGCACGCCGAATTAGCCGATGAACAGACCATTGAAAAAGTTACCACTGCCAAAGTTGGTTTTGCCGGCCCGATGGGTTTGGCCCAAAAGGTTGATACCGTTCTGATTGACCACGCCGTAGCTGCTATGCCGGTTAGTGTCACCGGTGCAAATAAAACCGACTACCACATAAAAAACGTCATACCCGGCAGAGATTTCCCGCTCGAAGGCCAAAACATTGTCGTCGCAGACCTTCGCTATGCCACCGAAGGTGACGCCTATAAAGGCAAAAAGCTGCTCTTTAAAAAGGGTATCGAGGTCGGACAGGTCTTCAAACTTGGAACAAAATACAGCCGAAAGCTCGGTGCAAAATTCCTTGATGAGCAGGGCATTGAAAAGCCCCCTCTTATGGGCTGCTACGGCATCGGCATCAACCGTATCGTTGCAGCAGCTATCGAAATTAGCCACGATGACAACGGCATTATTTTCCCCGTTACCATCGCCCCCTTTGAGGTTTTGGTAACTTCTGTCAATCAGGACGACGAAAAGGTCGCCAAAGTTGCCGAAGACATCTATCAGCAGTTGCTCAAGGCCGGGGTGGATGTATTGCTCGATGACCGCCCGCTTCGTGGCGGAGTCAAGTTCAAAGATGCCGACCTTATTGGCATCCCCGTTAGAGTTACAGTCGGCAAAAAGGCCGTAGCAAAAGGAAACGTCGAAATCAAACTCCGCAGCGAATCCGAAAGCATAATGGCACCGATTGAACAGGCCGTTGATAAAACAACCGAATTGGTCGATTCACTAAAAGAAAATCTAAAGGCCCGGTAGCTCTCTATGTGGCAGCTAAAAGAACCCAGACCGGTCAAGCTGCTCATCGGCATTTTAGCCGCCAGCGAGGATTGTTTACGAGCAGCAATAGAGGCGCTGACGTCTGAGTTTGGCAGTCTCGATTTGCAAAGCGATGTTTGGCCTTTCGGAATGACCGATTATTATAATGAGCAGACAGGCCCAAATATCTTAAAACAGTTTGTCACTGTCGAAAAGCTCATCGACCCGGGCAAGTTGGCTAAAATCAAGCATATAACCAATAAGCTCGAACAAAAGCTGGCACAAAAGATGGATATTGACCTGCCAAGACCCGTCAATTTGGACCCAGGCCTAATAGAGCCCTCCAAAATGGTTTTAGCCACAACAAAAAACTACTCACATCGTATATATATCGGCAAAAAAATGTACGCTGAAGTGACGTTGATTTACGATAAAGGAAAATGGCGGCCTTTTGATTATACTTACCCTGATTACCGGCAGCAGTGTTATCATGATTTCTTTAATAAGGTCAGAACACGTTTACTGGAGCAGTTAAAATCGAAACATTGACTATCTTAGCGATTGTTTTATTGGCCGGTTCGTTTGTGCTCTCGGCTCTTTTAACAGCCGTTACAAAAAACCTCGCCGCCCGCGCCGGTTTTCTCGCTCACCCTGCCGGCGACAGGCACCATCGCACGGCTGTCCCTCTCGGCGGTGGCATTGCAATCTTTGCCACACTTTCAATTGCCATTCTCGCCGCAATTGCCGCCATTAAATTTTTAGCTGCTCCCGGCCATTTGGGCCCTCTTGCAGAATCCGCCGGTGTTGACCCTGCCGATTTCTTGGCTAAAATCGACCAGCTTGCAATTGTGCTGATTAGTATTATTGTTCTCTTTGCGCTCGGCCTTGCCGATGATGTAAAGCATCTTGGCCCGTTTTTCAAACTCATCATTCAGTTCGCTGTTGCATTTATTGCCGCTTTCTTCGGCGATATCAGAGTTGAGCTGTTCATCGAAAGCAGAATAATAACCTCTGTGCTGTCGGCCTTTTGGATAGTTCTGATTATTAACGCCTTTAATTTTCTTGACAATATGGACGGCCTTTCCACCGGCATTGCTGTCATTGCGACTTGTATTTTATTCACCGCCGCCACATTAAGCGGGCAGGTCTTTGTTGGCGGACTGGCGCTTGTTTTCACAGGAACGTTGCTTGGTTTTTTGGTATTCAATTTCCCACCGGCAAAAATCTTCGCCGGCGACGCCGGCTCGCTTGTAATTGGTTTTGTTGTTGCCCTGTTGACTCTCCGCACCACGTATTATCACCAGGACCTGAGCGGCCCACGCTATCCGGTTTTTCTGCCTCTGCTTGTTATGGCCGTACCGCTTTATGATTTTATCAGCGTAACACTGCTGCGGATTAAGCAGGGCAAAAGCCCGTTCATCGGCGACACCCAGCATTTCTCACATCGATTAAAGAGACGCGGCCTGACCGACACCCAAACGGTTTTAACTCTATATTTGGCAACACTTTGCACCGGCCTGGGCGCAACTTTCCTGTATCAGGTCAATCTGGCCGGCGCAATTCTGATTTTCTTCCAGACCGTTATGATTTTAGCTATTATCGCTGTCCTGGAAACTACCGCCAATAATAATGACAAAATCTCCAGGTAATTCAGTTTTGTCAAAAAGCAAGGGCCTTGTGATTGTAGAATATGTCTTGCTGGCCGTTTGCCTTTGCATAATTGCGCTTCGGGCAACCATAACCGAAGCACCGAATGCACAGACATCCAATCAGATGCACAATTTCAGCGGTACTATGTACAGCTTATCGATATCGGCTGTATTGTTATTCTCATTTGTCGTTTGGTTTGTGTGGAGTCTTTGCAGCAGAAGATTTTTATATCGCTTTACCGCGATAGAGGTTGGCCTGGGTATCTTTGCAGTAGCTGCACTCATCGCTGCTCTTTTTGCCTCCGACAAACGGGCTGCAGTTACCTCTTTTGCTGTGCTTGTTGCACCGGTGTTTATGGCGCTGCTGCTCGTGCAGCTCCTCGATTCTCACACAAAGATAAAACTCGTATTAGTAGTCATCGCTGCTTTAGGGGTGGTTTCAGCTTATCAGTGTCTGGACCAGTTTTTCACCGGCACACAGGCAATGATTGACCAGTACGAGCAGTCACCGCAGAATTTTCTTGAGCCACTTGCCATACAACCCGGCTCTTTAAGTCATATGCTTTTTGAGCACCGTCTCTATTCGAAGGGTATTAGCGGCTTTTTCACAACAAGCAATTCCGCCGGCTCCTTTGCACTGTTAGCCTTTTTTGCCGCTCTTGCCTTGTTCCTCGAGAAATTCAAAAATCGCAAATCTGATACCTCCCGCCCTTTGCATCTTGCCACCGCCGGCATTGCGGCATTGGTTATTTTGCTAAGCTTTGCCCTCACGCGCAGCAAGGGTGCTATCGCCGCATTTTTGATTGTGCTGATAATTTTTATCACGCTCCTTCTATATGGTAATTGGCTCAAAGCCCACAGAAAAACCATATTAATTGTTTGTTTGTTAATGGCTTTATTTTTTGGCGGCATAGTCGTTTGGTACGGCTCAACTTACCACAGACTACCCGGAGGCAACTCGATGTTGGTCAGATGGCAGTACTGGAGTGCAGCAGCAAAAATGTTTGCCCAACATCCCATAACCGGCGTCGGACCGGGAAATTTCAGCAACTTTTATCCTCGATACAAAATCCCCTCCGCACTGGAAACAGTTGCAGACCCTCACAATTTTCTGCTCAGCATCATCACTCAGTATGGCCCGCTCGGCCTGCTCGGATTCTTAACTATGTTTTTGCTGCCCCTATGGAAAACTACTGTTGCTGCTCCATCAGCTTTGCCAGAGATAAATGAAGGCTCTGAACAAATTGTTAAAAAATTGTCAGCCCTTTTTGTAATTCTTATATCCATCATCCTGCTGCTTATCAGGCCGTTGCTGACACCCATAGTTGTTACCGATGGCATTTCCATAACTGTGATGATTTATGTAGTGCTCACTTTATATATTTTACCGGTAGCCATATTTGTCATTGGTTTTTGGTTTTTGGCATCAACGTTATACACCACGCGCGATACGCAATACGCGATACGCAATACGGTTTTTACCGCTGCTGCACTTTCCTGTGCGGTGCTCGGCTGTTTAATTCACAATTTGCTCGACTTTGCCATTTTTGAACCGCCTGTCCTGACCGCCTTTTGTGCTGTAATTGCCTGCCTCGCCGCACTGAATTGCCGCCGCAGCCCATCCCTGCAGTTTGTTCTCAGACCTGCGCCCTTTGTAAAAATCCTCGTAGCGGCAGCCGGCCTGTTGATAGTTTGGACATATTTTAACTATTGTTTAATTCCCGTAGGCACAAGCACCGTCAAAATTGCTAAAGCCAACCGGGCCATCCTGGCCGGCCAATTCGAACACGCTCATAATCTTTT
>CAYXPG010000131.1:4644-5726 GCA_964467205.1 uncultured Pirellulales bacterium
TTCAAACTGGCCGAAACCGCCGAAAAGTTAAAAAAAATTGCTCTTGCCGTTGAGCACTACAAAAAGGCCGTTGATATCGAAGATAGTTTCCGCCGACAGTTTCAGATAATGTACCCCGGACGCAGGATTTTCAGCCGACTTGGCGAGGACAGGTACCAGGCCGCAAAACAGAAAATAAAAAATCTCTCTCCCAAAACCGCCCCATAACTCCAATCACGAAACGCTCTTGACGATTTCATCGGATATGTCAAAGTTTGCGTATGTATTTTGAATGTCGTCGTGGTCCTCGAATGCATCCATCAATGAAATTATTTTCCTGGCGGTCCCTTCATCATTGACCGCAACCGTAGTTTGAGGCACCATTGAAATTTCGGCAACCTCCGTTGGTATTTCTTTTTCTTTTAGGGTTTCTCGGAGTTTTTCGTAGGCCCCCGGCTCACAGGTTATTTCGTAAACCTCCCCCGTATTGTCAACATCATCTGCCCCCGCCCCCAGGGCGATTTCCAAAATCTCGTCTTCGCTTATTGCAGTGGTATTGACGGTGATAAGACCTTTTTTGCTGAACATCCAGTTAACGCATCCGCTTGTCCCCAAAGAGCCGCCGTGTTTTTCGAAAAGTCTTTTAATTTCAGGCCCAGTCCGGTTCCGGTTATCTGTCAGTGCCTCTACCATTATAGCAACTCCGCCGGGCGCATACCCCTCGTAAAGAACCTCTTCGAAAGTGGCAGCCCCTAACTCACCGGTGCCTTTTTTGATTGCCTTTTCAATCGTATCTTTCGGCATATTGGCCGCTTTGGCCTTCTCTATCGCATATCGCAAAGACAGATTCGCAGCAGGGTCACCGCCGCCTGTCTTGGCGGCAACTATTATCAAACGCGCTATCTTGCTCCATATCTTGCCTCTTCTTGCGTCGTTGGCCGCTTTTTTGTATCTTATGCCTGCCCAGTGCGAATGACCTGACATACTAACTCCTATCCTCTGTCTTCTGCCCTCTGCCCTCTGTCTTTATATTATACCTGTTTTTCTCATTTATGACTAATCTTTTTTTCATACATAAAACTCTAAAACCTGCATTCTAAATC
>CAYXPG010000132.1:0-5720 GCA_964467205.1 uncultured Pirellulales bacterium
GGATAGGATGAGACAATTAACAAAGCGCCTTTTTTATGTGCGGCATCTGCGATGTCGGTGAAGTCATCGATGCAGCCGAAGAAGTTCGGATTCTGGAGTATGACTGCTGCAGTTTTATCGTCGATGTCATTGAGTATTTGTTCGTGGTTAGCCAAGCCATCGCTGCTGCTGGTGTGCTCAAAGTCTATTTGCAGATTCATCGTATAAGAGCGAATCATAACGCGATAGATGGGATTTACACTGTCGTCGATAATGATTTTGTTTCGGCCGGTAATTCTCATCGCCATCATTATTGCTTCATAGATGGCGGTTCCGCCGTCATAAAGCGAGGCATTGGCCGCTTCGGTACCTGTCAGACGGCAAATGGCCGACTGGTATTCGTAAACCGCCTGAAGAGTTCCCTGTGAAAGCTCAGGCTGATATGGTGTGTAAGCGGTATAAAATTCGCTGCGTGAAATAATCGAGTAAACGGCGGCGGGGATAAAATGGTCGTAGAATCCGCCTCCTAAAAAGCCGGTCAAACTTACGGAATTTTTGTCGGCAATTTCCGTCAGGGCCTCGCGGGCCTGCTGCTCACTCAATCCGACAGGCAAATCAAGAGAGCTGCACCTGATTTCGGGGCCGATATCGGCAAAAAGCCCGTCCATTGTCAGCCCGATTTCAGCAAGCATCTGCTTTTGCTGCTGAGGCGTATTCGATATAAACGGCATTTTTTACAGTTCCTTTAAGTATTGCTGGTACTTCTGGGCATCCATCAGGGTCTCAAATTCCTTTTCGTCGGCGGGCTTGACCTTTATCATCCAGGCCGCCCCGTATGGGTCGGTCTTAAAAAGCTCCAGATTGTCGGGCAACTGTTGATTGACACCGAGTACAACACCTGTGAGAGGTGAGTATAAATCGGAAGCTGCTTTAACCGACTCAATTGTGCCAAAGGATTGACCTTTGCGGACTTTGTCGCCTTCGGCGGGCAATTCCAGGAAAACTATATCACCAAGCTGTTCGACGGCAAAATCACTCAGGCCGATTGTTGCAGCGCCGGTATCCGGCCCTAAAATGACCCATTCGTGACTTTCAAGACATCCGGCTTCAGTTGGAATCATATTTCTACTCCATAATAATTATCAGCAATTTTGTAATGAAAAGCTATATAAGCTTGTGTAATTTTTGGACGATATTTTCAAAATCCTTTTCTGCGAAACAGTATTTCATATCAACGAACCGGCCTCTTAAAGAGGTAACTTTCTTTTTGACGGATTTTTCGGCGACTATGACATCATAGATAAGCTGTGCAAGGGTCTTAAAATCCTCTTTCTTCATTGCGAATCGGGTCATTTCGGCAACGCCCATTCTCAAGGCACCGGCGGCGGTGAAGCCCTCTTCGGCCGGGGCGGCCTGGTAATTAACAATGATATTGTTTTCCTCGAGTCGTCGGGCAATCTGGGGGCCCTTACTATAACCGACGTTGACAATTACCTGGTGTGTCTGTGTAAAAGAGACTTCTTTGTCGCCGGCCACGTCCAGGCCGCAATCGTGCAGTGCCATTGCAAATGCTTTTGCGTTATCAATAACATTTTTCTGGTATTCGTCTTTGAAGTAATTCATCTCGTACGCTGCCATAAGTAAACCCAGTAATGTTCCCAGATGGTGGTTGCTTACGCTGCCGGGGAAAGCCCTTCGGTTGATGGCCTCGTACAACTGGTAACGAAGGTCTTCTCTGGAATAATTTGCTGCGATTATACCTCTTTGTGTGCCAAAAAAAGTTTTATGGGTTGAGCCGGTAACGATGTCTGCTCCTTCTTCGAAGGGCTGCTGGAAATACGGTCCTAAAAGCCCGAGGACATGTGCCATATCATACATAATGACAGAGTTCAAATCGAGCTGCCTGACAAATGAGCGTAACTGTGCGACGGGTTCCGGATGCAGGGTTACGCTCTTGCCCAAGATAATAAGCTCCGGTCTGTAGCGGGCCAAGATATCCTGAGAGGCAGCTACATCTATTTTGTAAGGATTGTCAGGGAGTACGGGGAAATTAACAACGGCCGGTTTTTCCGTTTTCGGGTCTCGGGCGACAAAATCGCGCAGAGCACCCATCGGCTGAGCGCTGAGGTGTCCGCCTTTGATGATGTGATTGTTCATAACGTAGCGGATTCTTCTCTGCTCGGCTTTTCTGTCCGCCCTGTTAAGGTAATCAACCAGGGCACTGAAAACAGCCGTATTGGCCATTTGTCCGCTTATCAGGCGAGTTTCAACCTCACAACAGCCCAGATATCTGAGCAGCTCATCCTTGAGCAACTCTTCCACTTCGAGGATAAAATCGGTTCCCTGATAGAAGAAGACTTCCACTTCGAGAAAGGCTTTCATTGGTTTGTGTTCTGCGTACCTTCCAGCGGGGTCGAGGACCGACAGCATACGCGTCATAGCAGAGGGTGTCTGTTCGGACGGAATCAGGTTGATACATTCCCTTTGTCGCCAGGTATGGTTCTGGATTGCTTTATCAAGCAGGGTCCGGACTTTTTTAGTTGTGATTTTTTCGGCGGTGGGTGCGGAAGTGTCTTTTAAGAGGTCCTGATATAATATGGGCCTGGCGTAAGGAGGCGCTTCGCTTCTTAAATGATACGGGACGATAACAGCAGGTATTTTCCTTCCCCTGACTTCGATTTCGACTGTGTCAGCTTCGCAAAGGTCGCTGTCCAGTAATGCCAGCCCAATTGCCCGCATTGCGTGCTCATCGAGAAAACGAGTAGATAGTCCCTCTCCTTCGGTTTCCCAGTAAGGTATCATCGTGCCGCTGGTTATATACCCTGCGAGTTTGTCGCCGACGAAGACCTTATTGCCGGGGCGGGCAATTCCTTTTCCCATCAGGGCCACCGGCATAATCCTTCGAGGCAGGTCTTTTATAAGTGAATAATCTCTGTCTGTGATTTTCTCTAAGGCTTTAAACTGCCTGCTCAGTGCGTTTTTGCCGATGAAATCACCTTTTAAGTCTGAGAAACTGATGGCATATTTTGCCAGAGGCTCTGCAAAAACAGGTATCTCATTCTGCTGGGCATCGAGTCCCAATTCGCAGCCAAAAAGAGGCATAGCAGCTTCAAGGCGGAGTGTGTCCCTTGCTCCCAGTCCGATGGGGATTGCTCCGGCGTCGATTAGCAAATTCCATATCCTTAAGGAGTCTTTACTCTGTATGAAAAGTTCAAAACAGAGCGGCTCGCCTGTATAGCCAGTCCTGCCGACTAAAACATCGGCGCCGTTTATGGTAACGGTACTGAGCTGGTTTCTGATTGGCTCAGGTATCAGGCCGGAATCAACTACACTCGTTAATATTTTTCTTGAAAGCGGGCCCTGGAGACTGAGCATAATCAGCTCATCGCTGCGGTCGATGATGTCGAGCTGCTTGAAATTTTTTCGAAGCTGCTGGAAATGATTCCAATCGTTCTGTCTGTTGGCCGCATTTACCACCAGCAGGTACTCATCCTCATAAAAGCGATAAAGATAAGCATCATCAATTGCCCCCCCGCGGGTGTTTGGGATAATGGTATATTGACTTTCTTCGACATCGAGAGCGGCTGCATTGTTGGAAAGTACGTGCTGGAGAAAGGGCATTGCCCCTTTGCCGCTGAAGGCAAATCTTCCCATATGAGAGATATCGAAGAGTCCTGCGTGTTTTCTGGTGGCCAGGTGTTCGGCAAGAGTACCTGTTTTATAGTGCAGCGGCATCTGCCAGGCTGCGAAATCCACTATTTTTGCCCCAAGGGACAAATGCCTTTCATACAGTATTGTCTTGTTAAGTTCAGACATATTGAAAATCCGTATTAACTTATCAGCTCCAGGGTTTTAGTCTGATCAGGCTCTATTGTTTGGGTTCCCATTTTGCGACTTATTGCACCTGTGGCAGAGCCAAAATGGGGTCCCTTTGAACAACAAGAAATCGATAAAGACAAGCACAATTATGCAAAAAAGTCAAGATGAAAGGGCCATAAAATAAGTGAAAATACTTTGCATAATCTTTATAAATCCTGCTAATATGTTAGTCGATAATATGTTAGCTTCTGCCAAAAATCATTTTAAAGCTTAAAGAAGGTGGCTGAAAGTGGCCAAACTGAAGAAACAGCTTGGTTTGCTTGATGTATTTGCTGTGGCGGCGGGTGCGATGATAAGCTCGGGTTTGTTTGTTTTACCGGCTATTGCGTTTGCAAAAGCAGGGCCCGCAGTCATATTGTCATATTTTTTTGCCTCGGTTTTGATAGTTCCCAGCGTTCTCAGTAAAGCGGAACTGGTTACGGCGATGCCCCGAGCAGGTGGAGCATATCTCTACATTGAGCGAAGTTTAGGCTCGATTTGTGGATTGTTCGGCGGATTGGCAGATTGGTTCTCGTTAGCCTTGAAAAGCGCCTTTGCCGTTGTGGGGATGGCGGCTTTCACCAAGGTACTAATAGAAATGCTGTTTGACACGCAAGTCAGCGCTTGGCACCTAAAAACAATAGCCATCCTCTGCTGCCTCGGTTTTACAGCACTGAATATCGTAAGCGTAAAACACACAAGCAGATTTCAGGTTTTGTTAGTGGGGATACTGCTGGTGATACTTGCCTTATTTGTAATTTTGGGAGCCGGAGCCGTCGAAGCCGTCAGGTATAAAGGATTTATGGAAAAGGGCTGGCCGGCCGGGTTGGCCACATCCGGGCTGGTATTTGTAAGCTTCGGCGGCATAAACAAAGTTGCGAACATTGCAGAAGAAATAAAACATCCGGGTAAAAACCTGCCTTTGGGAATGATTCTGGCCTGGTTTGTCGTAACGCTGTTTTACATTGGTGTAATCATAATTACAGTAGGTGTTGTCGATGGCCAAGAGTTCATCGGCAACTATACGCCTATTTCACTGGCGGCGGGTAAATTTATGGGCTCATGGGGATTTGCAATTCTCGGTTTAGCTGCCATCGCTGCTTTTGTAACCACGGCAAATGGAGGAATACTCGCTGCATCGCGGACTCCTATGGCTATGAGCAGAGACCAATCACTGCCACCGCTTCTGGCTCGCGTAAACAATCGCTTCAAAACGCCTCACGTCAGCATACTGTTCACAAGCGGGTTTATGGTTACGGCAATCGTTTTTCTTGATATTGAAATGCTGGCGAAAACAGCTTCGACTTTACTAATAATACTTTACACTTTAGCCAATGCCAGTGTGATTGTGATGCGTGAGAGCAGGATACAGAGCTATCGTCCGAAGTTCAAATCCCCTTTATACCCTTATATCCACATACTTGCCATTGTCGTTTACAGCGCCCTGATAATAAATATGGGAAAAGTCCCGCTTCTGATTTCGGCTGGTTTTATCGGTTTAAGCGCGGGCTGGTTTTGGTTGTATGTTTCGAGAAGGGTCGGGCGGGCCTCAGCCGTGATGCACATCGTGGAACGAGTTACCGACAAGGAGCTGAAAACCGTAACGCTTGAGAATGAACTTCGGGATATTCTGCTGGAGCGGGATGATATAATCGAGGACAGATTCGATAAACTTATAAGGCAGTGTGAAATCCTCGATATAAAGGGCACCAAATCCGCAGATGATGTTTTTCGCAGGGTCTCTGCAATCCTTGAGAAGAGTCTGGACATAAATGAATATGTCCTTTTTGAGAAATTTCTTCAGCGTGAAGCAGAAGGTGGCACGGTAATTCAGCCCGGCCTTGCAATACCTCATATAGTAGTGGAAGGCGAAAAGAAATTCG
>CAYXPG010000133.1:0-5712 GCA_964467205.1 uncultured Pirellulales bacterium
TGTAAGCCGAGTTCTGTTTCCCCATCAGAAGATGAGGCGGCGATCATTTATCTTGGCTTGTCGTTACCGGCAAGCTCATGCGACCTACCCGCTGTTATAGCCCGGGCCGAGCAACAGCTTGCTTGGTCTTGCAGGCGGTGGGGTTTACCCTGCCGGCGCCGTCACCGTCGCCGCGGTGCGCTCTTACCACACCATTTCACCTTTGCCTGCCGCACTCACAGAGTGAGTGCGGGGTCGGCTGTGTATTTTCTGTGGCACTTTCCCGCGGGTCACCCCGGGTGGCCGTTAGCCACCACCGTTGCCCTGTCCTGCTCGGACTTTCCTCCGGCCGAAAAAACGACCAGCGACCGCCCTACCCACTCTTTTTAATTGATTATCAACTTTCTTATGAACTACGGACTATTATAGCATAAGTTTGCTTTGTTTTCCACTTCTCATTGTGTAATTTCGATATGTTTTTTGAAATGCTCATCGTCTCTGTTGGGGAAATCGCTTCTGAAGTGTACACCGCGGCTTTCCTCTCGCATATTAGCGGTCTGTGCCATCAGCAGACAAACAGTGAGCATATTCTGGCATTCCCAGCCCTGTGGCGAATCGAAGATTTTGTCCATCACGTATCGCTGCCAGAAGGTGATAATCTCCTGTGCTTCGATGAGCGGCTGGGCCCTTCGTGTAATCCCGACATTTCGCCACATAAGCGCTCGAAGCGAATTTCTGACATCTGCGGCGTCCAGGCGTGTCCGGTCAGAATGCGGGATTTGATATTTAATCCGCCGATGCTTGATGTCTGCCTTGGTGTTCTCTGAGGCCTGTCTGCCGGCTATTCTGCCGAATACCAGCCCCTCCAGCAGTGAGTTGCTGCCGAGCCGGTTTGCGCCGTGCAGGCAGGTGCCGGCCGCCTCGCCGCAGGCGTAAAGATTTTCAATGCTTGTTCTGGTTGTACTGTCGGTTTTTACGCCGCCAATCATATAATGGGCACTCGGACGGACGGGAATCAAATCCTTGCTGACGTCTATGTCGAAGCTTTCGCACAGCTCGTTAATCAGTGGAAATCTTTTTGCAAAATGAACTCTGTCAAAGTGACGAACGTCCAGATAAACGTGTGTTGATTTAGTTTTGAGCATTTGAGAGAGTATGGCCCTGCTGACAATGTCACGCGGCGCCAGCTCGGCCGATTTATGATATTCTTTCATAAATGCCGCCCCTTTGCTGTCCAGCAGAACAGCACCTTCTCCCCGCAGCGCCTCGGTGACCAAAGCTCGTGAAGCGCCGGCGACATAAAGTGTTGTAGGATGGAACTGCATAAACTCTAAGTCCTGCAGTACGGCGCCGGCCCGGTAAGCCATCGCAAGTCCGTCGCCTGTTGCAACATCCGGATTTGTAGTTTCGCGATATAGCTGTCCTGCTCCACCGGTGGCCAGGATTGTATTCGCCGCCCAGATTATCTCCATACCCAGCCTGTCGTGTCCGGTTGTGCCTATGCACTTGTTGTTATCGTTGGTGAGCAGGTCGATTGCGTAAAAGTTTTCAAGTATTTTTATGTTAGGATTTTGCCTCACCTTTTTTATGAGTGAATCTGTGATTATTCGCCCTGTTTCGTCGCCGTGAGCATGAGCAATGCGGGCCTGAGTGTGCCCGCCTTCGAGCGTTGCAGCGATATGGTTATCAACCATATCAAATTCGGTGCCCCACTCGAGCAGTTGCTCGATAAGCTGCGGCCCCTGACGAACGACTAAATCGACTATCGCTTCGTCGTTTATCCCGCAGCCGGCCCCAAGCGTATCGGCTATGTGTGCCTCGAAGGTGTCTGTTTTGTCTAAGACCGAAGCGATGCCGCCCTGGGCCTTGTAGGTATTGCTGTTTTGTAGAGAATCCTTGCAGACAATGATGACGCTGCAGCGCTCGGCCGCTTCAATGGCTGCACGAAGACCTGCAATGCCGGCCCCAATCACCAGACAGTCGGTAAAAAGCTGGTGTGTTGAAGTGGTATCAACATCTGCCAGATAGCGCCTGAATTCTGCCTGACCAGTCATAAGCTTTACCTTTATTTATTCTTCCGTTGAGTTCTCATTGAGGTTGATATCGTTGGGTTCATTAGGTTCTTGGAGTTGCAGGCGCTTAAACTCAGTTGTGTCACCAAAGAAATCTTCATCATTTGCATGTTTTTTCATAAGCTTTTGTAGTTGTTCAGTTGAAGCGGTTAGAATAATGCGGTCTTCTTCAACAATTTCGTGTTTTATCAGGTTAGGGTCGTTCTTAAGCATCTGTTTTATTGTGTCAGGATTCATCATTTGCATTTGCAGTGTTGGCTCGATTTGCTCGACCCTCACAAATGTATGAACTCGTAAAAGATGAAATTTGTAGAAGTCGTGGGCTTGTAATCCGGGCTTTTCCGGAAACAGGTCAAGGAACAGCATATTGTCAATTTTAACAAGATGGGCAGTAAATTCGCCCTTTTTTAAGTCCTTATCGAGGATGATAAGTTCATAGGATTTTTCCTCACTGTCCCCCTCGAATTTCCAAATTTGCTCGCTGTCGGACCAGCTGCCTGACAGTTTTTCTTCGAATGTCAAGTCTTTGTCAGTGTAAAGTGGATGTAGCGAGGGCACGCAGCCGCCTAAGATAGCAGCCAGCAGGTAGAAAAGAAGTTTCCTGGTTAGCTCTTCAGCAGCAAGTTTGTTTGTTTTCATTTTTCCTGCCCCTTAATAATTTTTGGGATTATCTGTTTGTTAGCTCAGCAGACATTTTACCATTTAGACCTGTAATAGCAACTCACTTAATTGATGTCAAAAATTGGTTTGCAAAACCGCGCCCAAAAAGCGATTATTACAGCTATGATAAGCAGACAGGCGGAAGATAGGTTTACAGAAGCTCGTCGGCGGATGGTCAGCCGGGACCTTCAGGGCCGCGATATAACCGACCCGGAAGTGCTCAGGGTGATGGGCGAGGTTCCAAGGCAGGATTTTGTCCTTCAGCAGTATCAGTCACAGGCCTATACCGATGGGCCGCTGCCTATCGGGATGGGCCAGACAATTTCTCAGCCGTATATTGTTGCCCTGATGACACAGGAATTGCGGCTTAATTTGGGCTGTGAGGTTTTGGAGATTGGCACCGGTTGTGGTTATCAAACCGCCGTCCTGAGCAGATTGGCAAAAAGGGTCTATACGATAGAGAGATTCGGCCAGCTCTCAGAGTCGGCCCAGGCGGTCCTGGGCGGATTAGGCATTAGTAACGTTGAATTTTATATTGGTGACGGTAGTTGCGGCTGGCCCCAGACAAAGGTTTTCGACAGAATTATGATTACAGCAGCGGTCCCAAAGATACCGCAGCCCCTCATCGAACAGCTTGCAGAAAGCGGTCTTTTAGTAGCGCCGATTGGCTCATCAGGCGTGCAGGATTTGGTCGTCTGCGAAAAAAGACAGGGTAAAATCATCGATAGGCATATCTGCGATGTTCGGTTTGTCAAACTTTTTGGCGAGCATGGTTTTGAAGAATGACAAGGCTAACTGAAAAAGAACAAAATAGATTTACTTTGACAATGCCGGTGCAATTCTTGAAAGGCGTCGGGCCGGCAAGGGCAAAAACCTTTGCCCAGTTGGGCGTCGAGACGGTGGCTGATTTGTTAGAGTATTTTCCGAGGGACTGGGTTTTTGCTCCCGAGCCGGTGAAAATAAACCGGATACAGCCCGACAGGGAGGTTACTATTGTCGGACAGGTAGAATCAACGGACTATCAAACTTTCCGCAGACCGGCTATGTTTGAAGCGATGATAGCCGACGATACCGGAATATGCAGGATTGTGTGGTTTCACGGCGGGTTTCTCCGCAATCAATTAAAACCCGGACAGGTGATAATGGCCTCGGGCAAGGCCGCCCTCTATAAGCATCAGTTACAGATGACTAATCCAAAATTTATGATACTCGACGAGAAAAGTTCACGGCCGGACGAGTATTTCAGCGGCGGTGTTTATCCCGCCTCAAGCAAGCTCTCCAGCAGACAAATCAAGCGCATAATCAGGCCTCTGCTCGATAATCTCGATGAGCTTGTCGATGAGTTTTATGATGAAAAGTTTATCAGGCAGACAAACCTCATTAATAGAAAAGATGCCTTTGGCTGGATACATTTGCCGCCTGACCAGGAGAAGCTGGCAAAAGCAAAACGCAGATTAAAGTATGACGAGCTGTTTCTGATGCAGTTGGGTCTGGCACTTCGCCGGTATAAAGTTAAGCATTTTTCATTGGCTGCTCCCTGCACCTGCAGCGACGAAATCGACAGTCGAATCAGAAAGCGGTTCCCCTTTTTGCTCACCGAAGACCAGAATACCGCAATTGCTGAAATCGCTGCGGATTTAGCCAAATCCGAGCCGATGAATCGTCTCTTGCAGGGTGACGTCGGCTCCGGAAAGACGGTCGTGGCGCTTTATGCAGCTTTGCTGGCCGTTGCAAACAAACAGCAGGTCGCTATTATGGCGCCAACCGAGATTCTGGCAGCACAGCATTTTATCAGTATCGAAAGATATTTGAGAAACAGTAAAGTAAGACACCTCTTCCTGATGGGAGGATTGACCGGCAAAAAAAGGAAACAGCTTCTTAGCCAGATAAAGAACGGTGATATTGATATTGTTGTGGGGACGGTGGCGCTTCTGCAGAGGGATATAGAATTTAAATCGCTCGGACTGGTCATAATTGATGAGCAGCATAAATTTGGGGTTGAACAGCGGGCGCAACTGCGAAAGGAAACCACGCCGCATTGTCTTGTTATGACGGCCACACCTATCCCCCGGACGCTGGCGATGACCGCCTTTGGTGATTTGGACGTTTCGGTTATCAGGCATTGTCCGCCGGGCAGAGGTACTGTTATTACACGCCGGGTCGAAAAGGCCGACAGGAAAAAGGCATACGAATTTATCAGCCAGCGACTCAGGGCCAAAAGACAGGCGTATTTTGTCTATCCGCGCATTAATCGTGAATCGTGCGGCGAGCAACGAGCGGCGAGCGACAATATCAAGGCCGCAACTGACGAATATAAAAAACTTTCTAAAGAAGTTTTTCCGCAATTTACCGTTGAGCTTCTACACGGCCGAATGCCTTCGGAGAAAAAGCAGAAAATTATGAATGAATTTAGAAAGGGCAAAATCGACGTGCTTGTTTCCACCGTTTTGATTGAGGTCGGCGTGGATGTCCCGAACGCAACGATAATGGTTATTGAAGGAGCGGACAGATTCGGCATGGCACAACTGCATCAGTTAAGGGGGCGTATAGGGAGAGGCCAGGCCAAATCATATTGTTTTTTGTTTGCCGAGACCGAGAACGACCTGGCCAAAAGTCGCCTCGAAGTAATGACCAGAAGCAACGATGGCTTTGAAATTGCAGAATATGATTTGAGGCTGCGCGGCCCCGGTGAGTTGTTCAGCACGCGCCAGCACGGGCTGCCGGATTTGAAAATCGCAAATATAATCGATGATTATGAGCTGCTGGTTTTGGCCAGAAGAAACGCATTCAAACTTGTCGGCTCAGACCCGATGTTAACAAAAAATAAGCATAAAAACATCCGAAGAGCGCTCCTTGCCAAGTTCGGCAGCTCGCTTGGATTGGCCGACGTGGCCTAAAAAAGAATTGATTATTACTGATTTATCACGGATAATTGATGAAAGGAAGCTAAGAGCCTATAACAAAATGACTCTGTATTCAAGCGGCTTATTTTCCGTCTGGC
>CAYXPG010000134.1:0-5648 GCA_964467205.1 uncultured Pirellulales bacterium
TCGGCCTGCTCATTGTCCATCACTACCAGCGTCCCTGCTTCTGTAATAATGTATGCCTTTCCATCGGCCTGTGCCAATATTTCAGCCCCTTTTTCCACCAGCCAGAGCCCCCTGCCGCTTTCTGTGTCTATCGCCGCCAGACCTTTATTTCGAACATACTGATAGACCACATCCGCCGTTACCTGCGGCGCCTTATCAAGCACCGCCGCCACAGGATACTTCCAATCGTGTTTTCCCGTAAACAGGTTGAGCCTGTACACGCTGGTATCTTCACTGGCAAAAAACAGCGACCATCCATCTCTTACCATAGGGCTGATTATGGTATCATCAGCCGTAAAAGCCCAAAGCTGTTTAGGTTCATCCGCCCTGAAGCTTATCACATCGCCCGCTTCGGTGCCGAAAACAACGAAGGACTCATCTGCTATAATGGTGGTAATCATCGAATCGCTCTCGGCGGCCACCTCAAAAACCTGAATTTTATTTTCCGCACGCAGCGTATGCAGGCGCCTGTCTGTTCCGCCAACGTAAAAAAACGAACTATTGCGGGCCGGCGGGCAGGCAGCACCAAACTCCAGATGCTTACTGCTGAGGTCGGCGCCTGAATCAGGATTTATCTCGACCAGCTTATTACCGATTATTGTCAAAATCTCATCATCATAAAGCCCCAACACCGGCAGAGGAAAACCCGCCTCGGCGATTGTTCTGCTGAATACGATTTTGCCGTTTTCTCTGTTGAAGGAAACCATATAATTGCGGTCGGTGAGTGCGTAGAGACGGCCGTTAAGAATTTGCAGTTTCTTTAAGAATTCGCCCTGTTTTAAGGGCAGTTGAGTGTCCCAGACTATTTCCAGTCCGGCTTCTTTAAGCAGCTCTTCAGAAACAAGCCGGCGTGAGTCATCGGCCTGCACAAAACCGCACAGGCCGCAAAAAGTAACCAGAAAAATTACAAATAATACCGGTCTGCATCTCAGAATGTTAATCATTTCCACAGCTCCTCACAAAAAAAACCTGAAGTTTTCATCACCACTTTTCTCTTATCCCTTTTTTAGGAGAGGTCAACATAGTCAGCCAGGTCGATATTATGTTCTTTTTCAAAGTCTGACATTTCTTCAATGCGTGCAATATCATCCTGTATTCTGTTTGCAAGCTTGAAAATATATGGTTTACCTGCCAGCCGGTTTCGCAGGTCGTCGAGCATAGGCTCCCAACTGCCGCCGTACAACTGTGATTTTAGAACAACGAGCATACGCTGTTCTTCGCTGAGGCCTTTGACAAAATTGCTTACAGCTCTTCGCCCGGCGGTTTTGCCGCTTTTATTTTTGTTTCCAACCGAATTAATCATTTACTGCAGCCTCTTTTACGTCAAACTTAACTTAAAAGCGCAAAAATTGCAACAAATTTCCCAAAAACAGCTATTACTCCGGCGCCGCTGATTCGGCCGGTTCTTATCCCAGCAGCAGCAGTGCCAGAGTCATATAGATTGCGACGCTTATTGAATCGTTTGCTGTGGTAACCAGCGGCCCGGAACTTATTGCAGGGTCTATACCGATTCGCCTAAACAAAAACGGCAGGAACAGGCCGAGTGTTGTGGCCACCATTATCGCCGAGAACATCGCCGTGCCGAATGCAAAGATTAGGTGTACCGATTTTATAGTACTCGCCGCGGCCTTGGCATTAAGTAAAAAGGCACAGGCTATACCGCCCATCACGCCGCAGCTCAACGCCACAAGAAGAGCAATTCGAACTTCACGTGTAAAAACCTGGCTCAATTTCAATGCCGCTAAGTGCCCCGTTGCCAGGCCGGAAACAACTATCGCTGAAGTCTGAAGACCTGCGTTGCCGCTGATTGCAGCTATCATCGGAACGAACGCCACGGCTGCAATATATACCATCTTGTTATTGTGCTCAAAGAATATCATCACCAATGCCGTTATCCCCGTCCCGATTAAGCAGGGCAAAAGCCACGTCATCCTCACACGCGCTGCGTGAAATACCGAGACATTATCCAACTCGTCGGCGTCGGTGCCTGCCATCGTGTATAAGTCCTCCGCCGCCTCTTCCTCTGCAACCTCGATAACGCGGTCCGCAGTGATTCGGCCGATGAGTTTATGGTTTTTATCCAGGACCGGCACTACTATCAGGTCGTTCTTGCTGAATGTGTTCCGAACTTCTTCCTGGTCGGCATCTGCTGTTACATAAATCGCATCAGGGTCCAGCAAATCTATTATCAACATATTTTCCGGCGAGGTTATCAAAAGCCGAATACGAACGTCCCCAACAAAGCGTCCCGTTTTATCAACAACATAAACAGAGAAGAAATCTTCATCAATTTCCACTGCTCGAATTTTATTGACCGCCTCGGCCACCGTCGCATCTTCACGGACACTGATAAGAATGGGGTCCATAATACCGCCGGCAGAATCCTCAGAGTAGCTCATCAGCTTCTTAATCTTCACCGAATCCGCCGGCTCGATACTTTCTAAAAGTTCTTCCCTTTTTTCTTCCGGAAGTTCGCCCAGCAAATCCGCAGCATCGTCAAGGTCAAGTTCGGAAATGATGTATTTTATCTCGCTTGTTTCCAGCAGCTCAAAAAGTTCGCTGCGAGTCGCCTCGTCAACCTTTTCCAGTACCTCCGCTGAAACTGACTTCTCTAATACATCGAAGATTATCCGTTTCTGCTCATTATCAACCAGTTCCACAACTTCGGCGATATCACTGCTTCGCTGCTCGCCGAGCAACCCCCTCAGCACGGACACATCCTCCCCTTCAAGTAAAGGCCCTATCTGCTGCAATAGTTGTCTTTGCTCGCTCGACATAGATTTACCTCCGTCGGCAATTTAAAATAATTTTAACCGGTCGCGGCATAAAATAACTCATTTTTTTGCCTGAGGCAATGCTTTTCTCGATATGGGGCCCTCAAACGCGAAATAATGCGTTCGGGGAACCCCTTGATTACCCAATAAAAATCCGGGCTAAAAAGCTTTTTTTCTCAAAATAAAAATTCCAAAACCTAAACTGCCGATGATTACACTGCATCAAAGTATTTAAAAACAGCAAAATATTCTTGAATACAGGCCGATTTTTGTGTATAATAAGGTTGTAAAAATATGGTTTTCGGCTTAACCAAAATCAATATACGCTTATTTTCGGTTGAGGGCAAATAAATGAAAACTCTTCTTTATCGGACATTGATAATTCCGGCGGTCCTGGCCGCCTTTTGTTCGGCTGCTCCTGAACCGGCAATTGTGCCGGCACCGGGACATTGGACAACTCAGGTAAAATTTGAACATCTACAGCAGATTCAAATACAAACAAGGGCCGCTCACAAACCACTGCGCTTCTGGTACACAATCATAACGGTCACCAATAAAACAAACAAGGAGGTCGATTTCTACCCACAATGTGCGCTGATGACAGACACGTTTCAGATTATACCGGCCGGAAAAACTGTAACACCTGCCGTCTTTGAACTGATAAAAAAAAGACACCAGCGAAAATATCCCTACCTCGAACTTCTGGAAAAGGTCAATAACAAACTACTTCCCGGCGAAGATAACACCGCCGACGTCGCCGTTATTTGGCCTGATTTCGACACTAAAGCTAACAGTGTTAAGCTTTTTATTTCCGGCTTAAGTAATGAAACCGCCGTCATCGACCATCCCATAGCCAAAGACAAAGCCGGCAAGGTGGTAAAGGTCTTCTTGAGAAAGACTCTTGAATTAAGTTATGACATTGCAGGCGATCCCGCCCTAAGGGCCCACGCAAAGATAACATACAAAGGCAATCGCTGGATTATGAGATAAGTCACAACCTGCTAAGCCCAACCAATAATCAATCATCAATAATCGATGAAAAAAGTTTGCCTTCCCATCCCCAAAAAATAACCGCCTGCACTGTAAGTAAAGTAAGCTTCCAAAATAACCTGCTCACCTCAAACTTTCAGGCGCTTAGAGGTGATGATTCGCCGGCTGTATCTGAATAAACCTAAACCATAGCCCAACAAACTGCTTGAAGGCAGAATTTTCCGGTCGTTTTGGTAACAAAATGTGGTTTTTTGGGGGGGGGGATTGTGAATTTATCGGAAAAAAATCGGGAAATATCAGAAAAAAACTTGACAAACCAGATGGTGACAGATACAATTTTTTTATTAAGGAGAACTGTCAGAGAGATTTCATATCAGAACAAGAGGAGCGAGGTGTAAGACCTACAGTTTCGCAATGTTTGCAAATAATAACCGTTTTTGTGAGGAGGAAAAAAATGGGTAATAGGGCGAATCTAAGGACTTGGCTGGTAATGGCAGTGTTATTGCTGGGGCTTGTTGGTAATGCCTCGGCGACTATGGTGGGCAGGTGGACTTTTGACGACGGCACTGCCGACGACAGCAGCGGCGGCAACCATCACGGCACACTCACGCCCGGTGATGGTACCACGAGTATCAGTATCGTTTATGATGCCGACAGGGACAGTAATGTGCTGGAGTTAGACAACCCGGTCGGCCATCTTACCGGTGCTGTTGTGAACTGCGGCTCCGGCAGCTGGGCGGACATCACGAGTCAAATCGCGTTTACAATGTGGGCCAAGGTGGACACGAAACATGAGAGCAGTTATTTGCTCAGTAAGGGCAGCTCCTACCAGGTACTCCAGAGAGGAGAAGATTTCGATGGACTCCGGGTCTATATGTATGGAATAGTTCCTAATGCCTTCGAGACCTCGACCCCAATAATAGACAGCGCCTGGCATCACATTGCAGTTACATACGATTCGATTGGCGAAAAAAGGGTTCTATATATTGACGGTGCACCGGTAGTTAGTGATAATCCAGTCAATGCGTTGACTGCCCATACCGAGAATTTGTTAATTGGCGGAAGGATTAATCCCAGTTTCGACCACAGGGGCTTTGACGGCTGGATTGATGATGTTCAACTCTACGACAACGCTCTGTCTGCGAGTAAGATACGCGGGCTGGTCGGTATGTACATGGCATTGGACCCCAGCCCGGAGAACAAGGAAGTCGTAGAGGAGACATTAGCATCTCTTACCTGGAAGCCGGGAGCCAAGGTGGCTGATGTGAATGGGCACAAGCTATACTTAGGAACGAATAGAGCCCTTGTTGAGGCCAATGACGTGAGTGTTTACAAGGGAGCACTTGATTCGGACAGTTTCAGTGGCGCACCTATGGGTTCGCTTGAATTGGGAACTGATTATTACTGGCGTGTTATTGAGGTCAATGGCCCGAACACCTGGCCGGGTGATATATGGAGCTTTATCACCGAAACCGAAGACTATTCCGAAGGCTATTACTGCGACCTTTTTATAGATGCCGGAGCAAGCTTAAGCGACAGAGACCATCTGGTGGCAGCAGATTATTTAGGGCTGTCACAGGAGTTTATAACAGGCGACAACTGGTGGGACCAGAATTCGATAATGGTTCAAATGGACGATGGTGACTGGCAGGATGATAATGGAGTGCTTCTCTATCCCGATGGAGAGCCGAGATTTCGCTGTATGTATGTAGGTGGTGGAACTTCACCTGTCCATGGCGAATCTCTGGGTGAGGAGGGCAGGCAGAGGGTAAGAGATTATTATCATAATGGTGGCTGCTACACCGGCTCCTGCGCAGGTGCGGCGATGCCCTTCTGGTCGATGGG
>CAYXPG010000135.1:0-5622 GCA_964467205.1 uncultured Pirellulales bacterium
AGAAAAAGAGGGTGGAAAATGTTTTTCTTTGTCTTATTTTGCAGTTAAAATAGTGTGGTGAGTAAATGGTAATTGGTAACTCGCAGCACGTGGTGCGAAAAACGAAATATGGCCGGAAAAATAAATGAAAATTGGATTAGACTTTTCACATAGGAGAAAGAATATCAGTGTAGAGAATTACACTCGTCGAGATTTTTTGAAGTCCGCAGGTATGGGTGCGGCGGTGCTTGCGATGCCGGGTTGTATGAGAGGTTCTCAATTGACCGCCGGCAAGCCGAAGCGGCCGAATATTATCCTGATAATGGCTGACGATATGGGCTTTTCGGATATCGGCTGCTACGGCGGCGAAATCAACACACCCCAGCTCAATGGGCTTGCCGCCGGTGGGGTGCGGTTTACGCAGTTCTATAACACGGCCCGCTGCTGCCCGACCCGGGCCTCACTGATGACCGGATTGTACCAGCACCAGGCGGGCGTGGGGCATATGGTGGGCGACTATGGCTATGATGGTTATCGCGGCGACCTGAACAACCGCTGTGTTACGATTGCCGAGGTGCTCAAGACGGCTGGCTACTCGACGTACATGTCGGGCAAGTGGCACGTTACCAAATCAACCCAGCCTGACGGTGATAAACACAATTGGCCGAGGCAGCGCGGCTTCGACCGTTTCTACGGCACTCTTCAGGGTGCGGGCAGTTTCTACGACCCCTACACCCTGACGCGTGACAACACGCAGATTGTCCCTGATACCAAAGACTTCTACTACACCGACGCTATCAGCGACAACGCGGTCAAATTCATATCGGAGCACAAGGGCCGCAGTGTGGACAAGCCGTTCTTTATGTATGTCGCCTACACCGCGCCGCACTGGCCGATGCACGCAAAGCCCGAGGATATTGCAAAGTACAAAGGCCGTTACGCCGCCGGGTGGGACGCGCTGCGCGCCGAGCGGCATAAGCGGATGATAGAGATGGGAATTGTTGAAAGCAAATGGAAGATTACTCCCCGCGATGCGAAGGTGTCTGCCTGGAGCCAGGCCCGGGACAAAAAGTGGTTTGAGCGGCGGATGGAGGTATATGCGGCGATGGTCGATTGCCTTGACCAGGGAGTGGGGCGAATCATTGAGCAGTTAAGAAAGACGGGTGATTTTAATAACACGCTGATTTTCTTTCTGGCTGACAACGGCGGCTGCGCGGAAGAATACGGAAGCCGTGGGGCGGTCAAGCCGAAGCCGTCGAAGCCGGTGGTTTTGAAACCGATGGGCAAAGACGAGTTGCAGACGAGAGCGCGGCCGGCCGTAACGCGTGACGGTCGGCCGGTACGCACCGGTTACGGCGTTATGCCGGGCCCGGCCGATACGTATATCGCCTACGGCAAACCCTGGGCGAATGCATCAAATACGCCATTTCGCCTTTATAAACACTGGGTGCACGAGGGCGGCATCTCCACGCCGCTGATAGCTCACTGGCCTGCCCGGATAAAGACCCAGGGTCGGCTGCGCTATCAAGCTGGGCATCTGATTGACATTATGGCAACCTGCGTCGATGTTTCCGGCGCACACTATCCGGCCAGATATAAGGGCAATGCGATAATACCGATGGAGGGCAGGAGCCTTGTGCCGGCCTTTGACAATAAAGCCATTGGACGTGAGGCGATTTACTGGGAGCACGAAGGTAACCGTGCAGTGCGAGTGGGCAAGTGGAAGCTGGTCTCAAGGCATCCCGGCGGCTGGGAGCTGTATGACCTCGAAGCCGACCGCACTGAACTTAATAATCTTGCTGAGAAGCATCCACAAAAAGCGGCGGAGTTGAAAGCCATGTACGAGAGTTGGGCCAAGCGATGCGGCGTGCGGCCCTGGCCTGTGAAAAGGACCAAAAAGAAGAAAAAGTGATAGGCGAGGAATACCAGCTTTATAATTTTCTGTCTAATTTTCGGTAGCTGATTGCCTCTGCAATGTGTTCGGGAGCTATGTCCTTGTTTCCGGCCAGGTCGGCTATTGTGCGTGCGACCTTGCAGATTTTATCGTGCGCCCGGGCACTCAGGCCGAATTCGGTCATCGCCTGCTTGAGCATCATTTCAGATGGAGAATCAAGCCCACAGAATTTCTCGACCTGCTTGTGGCTCATTCTTGCATTTGTCATTATTTTGTCGTTGCCGAACCGCCGGGCCTGGACCTCTCTTGTACTTACAACATCTGCTCTTATCGCCGCCGAATCAAGCCGGCTGGATTTGGAGCGCAGCTTCCGGAAACTTATGGCCGGTACATCGATGTGAATATCAATTCTGTCCACCAGCGGCCCGGATATTTTCGACAGGTACCGCTCGATTTGATTTGGCGTGCACCTGCACCTTCTTGCATCGGAGCCGAAATAGCCGCACGGACAGGGATTCATTGCCGCAACGAGCATAAATTGAGCTGGGAACCTGATACTGCCTTTGGCCCGCGAGATGGTGATAAAGCCGTCTTCCAATGGCTGGCGAATCATCTCTAAAACGTGTTTTCCGAATTCAGCGAACTCATCGAGAAACAGAATTCCAAAATGTGCCAGTGACAATTCGCCGGGCCTGGGGTTTGTGCCGCCTCCGACCAGTGCCGGCCCGCTGGCCGAATGATGCGGCATTCGAACGGGACGTCTCGCCAATAGTGGCCTGTTTTTGCCCAGCAGGCCCACCGCAGAATATATGCGGGTGGTCTCGAGCGATTCGGCCAGTTCCAAAGATGGCAGAATCGTTGCCAGTCTCTGTGCGAGCATTGTTTTTCCGGCCCCGGGCGGGCCAATCATCATTATATTATGAGCGCCGGCAGCGGCGACCGTCAGTGCCCGCTTGACGCTTTCCTGGCCCTTAACGTCTGCGAAATCAACCTCATAATTTGAAGCTACATTAAAAAGCTCATCTATATCAACCGTCGTTGTTTCAAGCGGCAATTGCCCGCTTAAGAAACCTGCCGCCTGGGTCAGTGAGCCAATACCATAAACCTCCATATCAGCAACGACTGCGGCTTCTTTGGCGTTTTCGAGAGGTACAAGCATTCTGGTAAAGCCGTTTTGTGCGGCGGTCATCGCCATACTCAGTACACCGTTGACCGTCCTGACCCTGCCGTCCAGCGCCAGCTCGCCCACGATAATAAAATCCTTAATAACCGTGCTGACTAAAATCCTCTGGCCGATGAGCATTCCCAGAGCGATGGGCAAATCAAAGGCCGGCCCCGCCTTTTTGACATCAGCCGGAGCGAGGTTTATCACTGACTGTGTCTTGGGATATTTGTAGCCGCAGTTGACAATCGCACTTTTGACGCGTTCGGTGCTTTCCTTCACAGCGGTATCCGGCAGGCCAACGATGATTGATTTTTCAAAACCGCCGCGAGCGACATCAACCTCAACCTCGCAGATTAATCCTTCAATTCCTTCAAGTGTTACGCTATGTAGTCTGGCTAACATAGTCTCTCCTCATTATCAGATTTGGAAAAGGGTATCTTAAACTCGGGCCGGTCTTATCGCAAGTGATTTTAGGATTTTTGGCGCTATATCGCAAAAAATCAGAAGACAAAATCCAATAAACAGGCTAAAAACCAATAAAATATTGCGATTTTGCCAATTTGCTCTTAAAATGGCCCTTTCTTTGTGAGTATAAGTTGATTTTGTTATAGATGGAGACAATTATGGCAGAAGTAATACCGACGCGTCAGGAGGCTTTGGCGCTGCTGAAGGAATACAACAAAAAGGAAGGGCTGATTAAGCATGCCTTGGCGGTTGAGGCGGCGATGCGCTATTGTGCGCGCAAACGCGGCGCCGATGAGGAAAAGTGGGGCGTTGTCGGCCTGGTTCACGACCTCGATTACGAGCAATTTCCCGAGCAGCACTGCCGCAAGACCGAGGAGATTCTTACCTCTGGCAACTGGCCGGCCGAATATATCAGGGCTGTTCTTGCCCACGGCTGGGGTATTTGCACCGATATCGAACCTCAAAGCGAAATGGAAAAAGTCCTTTACGCAATCGATGAACTGACCGGGCTGATAGTTGCCACTGCACTTGTAAGGCCTTCGAAGAGCCTGATGGACCTCAAGGCCAAATCAGTCAAAAAGAAATGGAAGGACAAAGCGTTTGCGGCGGGTGCAAATCGGGACGTAATCCAAAAAGGCGCCGAAATGTTAGGTATGGAGCTTTCTGAGCTTATCACGGACGTGATTATGGGGATGCGAGAAGTAGCTGACGAACTCGGCCTGCGGGGCAATATCGAAGCCGAGCAGGCAGATGCTTAACCATTATTTGCGTAAAGTCCCAATTGCTGATTTGGCGAAAGGCCTATTGCGGTCCGGCCGAAATGCTGAAAAAAACGATTTTTATTGGTGTTGGGGATTGATTATAGCAAAAAGGGGCAAATTTAACAAAAACCTCATATCAGGCCTAAAAACGGGCTTGAGGGCCAAATAACAGCGATCCGCCGGGGCTAAAAGTCAACAAATGAGAAAAAAAGCGAAAAAAAATGGAAGAAAATGGAAAAAAACGAAAAAATTTTAAAAAAAAGCTTGCAAAACCTGTCATGGGCTGTATACTTGAGAGTGTATAGAAGAGTTCTTTTCTTCTTATAACATTTTGGTTTTGAGACAGTTTATATTTTATAAGTTTGCTCTATATTTTTTCAAAAAGCTGTCTCGTAAAAGCTGGAGCGTAACCTCTCCAGCTTTTTTTGTTTTTTGGCTGGTTTTTTTCGGACCTGATTATTCCGGCGGCTTATTCCTGCCCGCCGGGGAAGGCGGATATATCGATAATTGATCTGTCGAGCGTTAAGTGCCGCTCAAAAAAACGGCCTGTAAGGGGCGTTTTTCCGGCAACACAACAAAAGAATGCATAAAAACCATAATTTACGGAACACCAGGCCTTTTTTGCGCATCTTTATTAGTGAAAGTCATCTGGATGAGATATGTGAAGGTGTTTTTGGAGCAAGGAAGTAATAATGAAGAACGAAGAGCTGCAAAAGTTATTGAATGAATTGTCGGATGCCACGGCTGAAGGTGTTCGCCCCGAGCTTGCCGAGGGGATAAAGGACCAAATCCCCCAGCCACTGACCCCTCATAAAGGCGGAATGGATACCGTCAATATTGTAATTAATTTAAGGGTAAGTAAATTGGCTGCTGCAGCGGTGATAATTCTGACGATGCTCTTGTGTGCGCATTTTCTTGACGGCGGAGATTCGACGGATAATGGCATATTTGGAGACGGCAGGCTGTTGATAAGTTATCTTCTGGGCGGCAGGGACGGCGACGACGAGGGTGTCCGGGCCGGTATGTCAGGTTATTACCAAAATCTGCTCAGCCAGGGTATTGATGTCGCATATTACGGCGACAATATCGACCTTGGGGACGGCAACGCCGTGCTGATGCAGTGGAGAATATCCGAAGGGCAATATAAAGTAATCTTTGCCGATTTGCGAACAGAAACAGTCAGTGCCGAAGAGTTAATAGAGCTGCAGAGGCAGATGCTGCAAAAGAAAATAAAATAGGCTCATAAACAGGAAAAACTTTTATTTGTTGATTGAAATAGGGTTGATAGTGTGATAAAATAAGTATTGTAAGGAAAATAAACAGGAACTTTAAAAGATTAATCAAGACAAAAGGTGCAG
>CAYXPG010000136.1:0-5595 GCA_964467205.1 uncultured Pirellulales bacterium
TAAGAGTATTTTTGCAGTTTTTGCTGCAGTTTTGGGTCGATAGTGAGCATAGGTGCGGTGCAGTATGAGTCGCCGGTGTGTATGCCCATCGCATCGACATTTTCGATAAAACAAGCGGTTATCTTCTGGTTTTTGGCATCGCGCACCACTTCGAGCTCCAGTTCCTCCCATCCCAGAACGGATTCCTCAACGAGGATTTGTCCGACGAGAGATGCTGAAAGGCCTCGGCTGGCTACTGTTTGCAGTTCTTCAAGGTTATAGACCAGTCCGCCACCGGTTCCGCCCATAGTATAAGCAGGTCGTATAACGACGGGATAGCCGAGTTCGTCAGCGATTTTGTCTGCTTCTTCTACGGTGTAGGCCGGTTCGCTTTTCGGCATTTCAATACCGAGGCGATTCATTGTTTCTTTGAAAGCAATTCGGTCTTCGCCGCGTTTGATGGCATCTATCTGTACTCCTATTACCTTGACGCCGTATTTTTCGAGCACACCTGCCTGGGCCAGTTCAGATGATAGGTTTAGCCCGCTTTGTCCTCCCAGGTTTGGCAGCAGGGCGTCGGGGCGCTCGGCTTCGATGATTTTTGTCATAGTCTGCAGGTTAAGCGGCTCGATATAAGTTACATCGGCCGTTCCCGGGTCGGTCATAATTGTTGCAGGGTTGGAATTGACCAGCACTATCTCATAGCCGAGCTTGCGAAGTGCCTTGCAGGCCTGCGTTCCGGAGTAGTCAAATTCGCAAGCCTGGCCGATGATGATGGGGCCGGAGCCAATAATCATTACTTTGTTGATGTCATCCCGTTTCGGCATGCCAAATCCTCCTGATTTTGGTTTATAAGAGCAGGTTTTATTTTAGGCGTAGGCAAATTGGAAAAGTTAGACAGTATAATGTCTGAGTTGTCAAGAGAAAAACTTGAAAAATCTGTTTTTTTTCCAGGAGGGGTGATTGTTGTTCTGTGCGCACTAAGGCCGGCGTGTATTTAACGAGTTGTCCAGAATGATTTTAGCAACTTTTGGGCAAGGCATATTCACCAGCCGGTATAGCTTTACGAATTGTAGGTAGTAATTTGATAAGCAGGTGATTTGTGCCGCAAAAAATAATTAGAGCACGATTTCTGAATAGGATGTGGGGTCGTATTCCAATATAATTTCCGGTACAAATCCGGCGGGCACTTCGGTCGTGCCGGAACGATTGAAGAACAGGTCGCTGTTTCCGGATAACGACATTTCTTCATCGGAGTAATTGATTATGGAGCCTTCAATTATTCCACCGGCGTTGCCGAAAAAGCTGATACCATTGGCGGCTATGGCGCCGTTGAGTGTTTCGAAGCTGCCGCCGAAAGAAGCTTTAAAGCCCGGAGCCATCAAAAATGTTCCGCTTTCCTCCCTAATCCCTGTAAATTGTGGTTCATCGGGAAGCTCACTTACAGGTGAGCTGTCCACATTGCCTAGGAAGATAATCTGATTTACAGCGGAATTATCTTCATAATCTCCATCACCGACGATGATGCCTGTTATGGTTGTGTTTCCGGAAAAAGTTACAATATTTGGTGTTTCGATAAAGACAATGCCTGTTAATGTGATATTGCCCGAAAAAGTCGGGTTGGTATTTGCGGGAATTCTGATATTTTCGAGCGTCAGGTCGGTGGTCATGTCGGTTTCAGGGTCAAAAGTATTTATCGCATAATCCTCAAAATAACCCGGGTCTGGAACAGGAAATTCGGTTGGAGGGACACCGAATGAAACGTGATTATCTATGGCGTCCTGGCCTGTCTCACCGCCTATGCCGGCTTGGCCACCTTGCAAGTCCACGCTGGCGAGGGGGTTGGTAATATGTACGTCGCCGGCTATTTGCGAGTTGCCTGTGATGGACAGCGCCAAGAGCTCGTTTTCACTTACGATATAGACGTCTGATTCAATGGAAACATTTACACCTCCGAGTTCTATGTTTCCGGCCAATGATAAGGGACCTCTAGTTGCTACTCCATAGTCAAAAACGTTATGTGCTCTTGTACCGAATTTATAATTCACACTTATTGTCTTGGCCACTGAGCTATAAACTCCGGTAACATCTACCTGGAGTGCATCGGGGTCGGACACCGTTGGCTTTGGTGCCATCGAAGCGTAAAAACTTTGCGAGTTGACTGAATTAAGGGTAACGACCGGAATGGTTATAGTTGAGCTGGTACATTCCGGTAGGATGTTCGAAATCTCGCTGGATGCGATTTGAAAAGAACTTGCAATTTGGCTAAACCGGAGCTCCGGTGCTGTGGTTCCCGGTATTGAAACAGGATTTGCCCAGCAGCGAACAATTTCAAGTCCGGATTCGGCACAGGCCCTTGCGCAATTGGTTTTGTGCTGATTGTCGGCAATTTGAACGTTCGTATCGGCCAAAGAGGCAATTGAGACGGCAAGTGCAGAAAATATCAGTATGAAAATCATAGAGAGGATGAGCGCTGCGCCCCGATGCTTTCGGCAAAGCTTTCGGCAAAGTATTGTTTTTACGAATTTCATTTTTTTCCCCACCGGTAAAACCCCCAGTTCGATGTTTTAAAGACTTCACTTCTAAGTGCTAATTAAAATATAAGAAATATTCAGAGCTGAGGCAAAAAAGTATGTTGTTTTTCCTTTGGCGGCCGATAAAAACCGCTCTGCAGCGTAAAAAGCACGCTTTATAAGGTATTTTTCTGTTCGGCAAGATATGAGCTTCGAGCAAACGGCGAAGACATTACCCATGAAAATCCTAATGAAATCGCTTTTTGTTTCCAGAAGTCAAATTTTTCAGGCCTTACGTATTCGACAACTTCGAGAGAATTTTTTGAGGGTTTAAGATATTGGCCGATTGTGATTCTGTCGCAGCCGACGCCGCGCAAATCTTTTAGGAGCTGCTCGACCTCGTTGTCTGTTTCGCCTAATCCGAGCATAATCGAAGATTTGGTCTGAGTGTTTTGATAGGTTTGTTTGGCTGATTTGAGCAGGTTCAAGGACTGCTTGTAGTTACCACCCATTCTGGCAATCGGGTATAGTGACGGTACTGTTTCGAGATTGTGAGCGAAGACGAAGGGCAGGGCGTCTGTCAGAATTTTTATGGCCTGGGTTTGACAGCCGCGAAAATCAGGCGTTAGTATTTCAAATTTTATATCGGGGCACTCCTCTCTTACCCTGTTGATGCAGCTGCGGAAATGGCCGGCCCCGCCGTCCGGCAAATCGTCACGGTCAACGCTGGTAATTACAAGATATTTCAGTCTCATCTGCTTTGCCATCTCTGCCAGCCGCTCTGGCTCGGTTGTTTCGGGCGGCTGCGGTTTGCCTTTGGGTACCGAGCAGAACTTGCAGTTTCGCGTGCATACATTGCCTAAAATCAATACCGTTGCAGTTCCTCTGCCCCAGCATTGGCCTCGATTGGGACAGTTGGCGCTATTGCATATTGTCTCAAGGCCGAGAGACCTTAAGATGCTGTCAGTGCGATTGTAGGTTTTGCCTGCGGGTAGCGGCCTGCGCAGCCAGGGCGGTAATTTACGATGGCCGTTTGAGCTGGAAAAATGTTTTGTGAGCAGTTGAGTTAATTGTTTCTTGACCTGGTTCATTGAATATTGCCTGCCTGTTTCTTTCTGTACTGAGGTTATTTCCACCTCGTCCAGACCGCACGGCGCAATGAAATCGAAAATGCCGAGGTCATTCCGGATGTTTATCGCCATACCGTGATAGGCAATGAATTTTGATACTCGTACGCCTATGGAGGCAATCTTTTTTTTCTCGCTGACCCACAGACCGGGGAATCCTTTTTTTCTTTGGGTGCGGACGCCTAATTGCTCGAGCAGCTCTTTTCCTGTCTCTTCGAGTTCTCTAATATATTCGCTGATGCCGAGTCTTAAATCCCTCAGATTAAAAATCGGGTAAAAGACCAGTTGTCCCGGATTGTGGGCCGTTATGCCGCCGCCTCTTCTGACCTCGGCCACATCGATATTTTTTTGCGCCAAAACGTTACGGTCGGCCAGCAGCTTATTTGCAGTTTTGCGGGCGCCGAGTGTGATGACGGCAGGGTGCTCAACCATTAGAACGGTGTTTGGTATTTCGCCCCGGCGTCTTTTATCACGCAGTTGATACTGTTCTTCGAGTACCTGTTGATACTCGGCAAGCCCGCAATCACAAATTTGCAAAGACTGATTATTTTCCTGGAGGTACATGTAAACTTATTCCGAAGGCGTCTTCCCACGCTTCTTTGAGGACTTCCGAAACGGTCGGATGGGCGAAGCAGACGTCCGTTATCTTTTCTGTGCTGCCGATAAGCACCCTGGCTGCTGCCAGCATTTCGGTTACCGCCGCCCCGACCATTGTTACGCCCATAATTTCATCGGTTGCCTTGTTTCTGATAACGTGTATCTCGCCGACGTTTTCATTGTGTGCTACACTTCTGCCGTTGTTTTTGAACATTGCCTTTCCGACGACGGTGTCAATTCCGGCTTCGGCGCAGGCGGTTTCGTTTTTGCCTATCGATGCCACTTCGGGGAAGGTATAAACGGCCCGTGGGATGAGCGAGTAATCGCCCATTTTTTCATTGCCGCCGGTCGCATTTGCCGCTGCGACTTCGGCTTCGGCAAAAGCGCCGTGGGCCAGATAGGTTGTGCCGACGGCGTCACCGATTGCATAAACACCGGGGGCGCTGGTTTCCATTTTTTCATTGACCGCTATCGCCGGGCCGTTCATTTTTAAGCCAAGAGCGTCAATAGTTTCTTTATCACAAACGGCTTTGCGGCCAACGGCTACGAGCACTTTTTCCGCTTCCAATACGGTACCGCTCTGGAGTGTTACCTTTGCTGAGCCGTTTGCCACGTCAACAGAGGTGACCTTTTGGCTGGTTGACGATTCGATGCCGAGTTTTTTTAGTTCTTTGGCCATAATTTTGCCGACCCATTCGTCCTCGCTGGGCAGCAGTTGGGAAAGTGCCTCGACGATGGTTACTTTGGTCCCCACGGCGGCATAGACGCAGGCCAGTTCGCATCCGATTACGCCGCCGCCGATGATTACCATTGACTGTGGAATCGCCGGCAGACTAAGCGCTTCTGTACTGCTGATAATAGTTTCACCGTCGAATGCAACAGCCGGTAACTGCATCGGCGCCGAACCGGTGGCCAGGATTATACTCTTTGCCTCGATGTCGAGTGGGCCTGAAGAAGTTTGGACTGTTACCCGGCCGGGCGCTGTTACGGTACCTCTGCCCTCGAAGATTTTTATCCTGTTGGCCTGTATTAGCCCAGTCAGGCCTTTGCAGAATCCGGCCACGATAGCGTCTTTTCTTGCCTGCATTTTAGGCCAGTTCGGTGTTACAGCGGCGATGTCAAGGCCCATAAGCGGAGCGTGTTTGGCGAGGGTCAGGAAATGTACTGAGCCGAGAAGGGCCTTGGAGGGGATACAGCCGCGATTGAGGCAGACCCCGCCCATCGCATCTTTTTCAACCAATCCGACGGCAGCTCCCTTTTGGGCACATCTTATTGCTGCTGCGTATCCGCCCGGCCCGCCACCGATTACAAGACAATCAAAATTCTCTGCCATAACTTTAATCCCTTATTTCTCATTGCATATTGCACATTAGTTCGAA
>CAYXPG010000137.1:0-5568 GCA_964467205.1 uncultured Pirellulales bacterium
CTGCTCTTCGTACTGGTCGAATCGGACACTTATTTTCCTGCTTACCCCTCTCGTCTGCATTGTTATCCCATACAGCACATCCACAATACTCATCGTGCGTTTGGAATGAGTGATTATTATAAACTGTGAATCCTTCTGAAATTCGGCCAACAGGATATTAAACCGTTCATTATTTGCCTCGTCCAGTGCTGCGTCAACTTCATCGAGGAAACAAAACGGTGACGGCTTTGTTTTGAAGACTGCGAACAACAATGCTATCGCCGTCAGCGCCTTTTCACCACCGCTCAGCAGTGATATACTTCTTGTTTCTTTGCCTGGCGGCTGGGCTATTATCTCTATCGGCGCTTCGAGAATGTCTTCAGCATCTTCAAGTACTATGTCGGCTTTTCCGCCGCCGAAAAGCTTGCGGAAAATCTGCTGGAAATGGCCCCTGACTTCTTCAAATGTTTCACGGAACTTCTCTCTGCTTTTCTTATTAAGACGGTTAATCAATTGCTGCAATTGGGCCTTGCTCTTATCGAGGTCTTCGACGTGGGCGCTTAGAAATTCGTTTCGCTTTTCGAGATTCTCCTGGCTCTCTATCGCTTCCATATTCACGCTGCCCAATCGTTCAATTTTGCCGCGAAGCTCATCTATTTCATCCTTTACCTTCTCCCAATCCACCTGTGTATCCTCGTAATCTTCATAGGCCTGCTGCAGGTCAATATGCAAATCATCCTGAACCCTTTCAATCAGACTTTGAGCCCTTACCTCGAATTGACTCATTTCTATTCTAAGCTGATTGATTTTCCGGTCAATCTCAGTCTGCTCGTCTCTTCTCTGCCGGAGCAATTGTTCTTTTTCTTTCCGTTCTTCGAGCAGTTTTTCTGTCTTTTTGTGAAGCTGGATACTGCTTTGCCGGCTCTTTTCTTTTTCGACGACCATCTCTTCTCCCGACGCTTCACAGCCGAGAATATCGCTTTGCGCCCGCTGCATCTGTTCACCGCAGTTTTGTATTTCCTCCTCTGATGACTGCAAAGCTGTTTGATTTGCCTGTATCCGACCCTCAAGTAGCACTATCGTTTGTTTCATCGCTTTACTTTGTTCGGCAACCTGCCCAAGCAACACTTTCAAATCGGTCATTTCGCTCATCTGCAACTGCTGCAGTTCTTTTTGTTCGGCATATTTTGTCTCAAGCTCTTTTATGCGAGCCATTCGCTCGCTGTTTACCGCCTCCATCTCAAGAAGTTTCTGTTTTGAGTTGTATTCTTTTTGTACGGACTCGGCTATCTGCTCTTCGAGCATATCTATTTCACCGGCTATCAACGGCTGCTCCTGTCCGAGCCGGTTGATATTTTGCTCATAAACAGCCAGCTTAGAACTTATATGCATTTTTTCGGTATTTGTTTCATATATTGCTGTTCGAAGGTCTTGGCAAAGCCTGGTCAGGTGAGTCTTTGTTTGATTGTTTCTCTCAATTTGCTCATCAATCACATTGACTTCATCTGAAATATTATTGATAGCTTTCTGAAGTTGTCGGAGTCGGCTTTTACGAGATATCAAACCGGCGGTTTTCCCGAAGCGACCGACTTTTATTGTCCCGTCGGCGCTTAAGAGCTCACCCTTGAGTGTAACAAATTCGTACTCATTGTCCGTTTTACCTGCTAATTCGACCGCCGCATCAATCGAGTCAATTATTAATGTTTTGCCTAATAGCTTCCAGACTAACGGCGCATATTCACTCTCAGTTTTTACAAATTCGACTACTCTGCCTCTGACGTGTGGAAATTTCGACAAATCTTTCCTGTCCACAAACGGCCCGGTCTTATCCATACATACAAAATTTACTCTGCCGTCGAGTTTTCCAATTGTCTCCATATCAGCGAGCAGCCTGTCTGTATTTTTGACCACCAGCGCATCTGTTTTGCCCTCAAGGGACGCCTCTACGGCGCTTGAATATTCAACGTCGGCCGTTATTGTCTCAGCCAGCATTCCTTCGATATAGTCGAATTTATTGTTTTCAACCGAGCGGTTTTGCAGGATACTTTTAACAGCGGTATTGACTCCCTCGCATCTTGTCTCCATATCTTTTAACACGGCCAATTCACTGCTTAGGGCGCTTCGTGCCTCTTTGCTGTTGGCCAATCGTTTGTTGTCAGCAGCGATATGGCTGCTGATTTGTTCTATTTCTTTGCGTTTGGATTCCAGACTCTCGGTCAATTCACTCATTACCTTGTCAATATCACTTTGCCGGGCTTTGTGCTGGGCTTTTTCGGTCAGAAGTTTCTCAAGTTCAGCTTTGGTGCTGCCGGCCCGGCCGGTGAGCCTCTCCTTCTGGCTCGATAAAGTGCTGCGGTGAACTGATATGCTCTGAACCTCGTTATGAAGCTGTGCCGTCCTTCTGACTATATCGATAATACCTGACTTCTCATCTTCCAAATCCGCTTCGATAGAGGCGGACTCCTTCCTGATTTCCTGCAGGGTTTCCTGAAGCTGCTCGGCAGCGAGGCTCTTGGCTTCGAGCATCTTATCACAACTTACCAGCTCTTCTTTATATTGACACAAATCCGCATAAAAAACTTGTCCCTCTTCCTGCAGTTTTTCGATTCTTTGGTTTGCAGAGGCCCTCCTTTGTTCCAGTTCTGTGATTCTCGTCCGCAAAAAGTCAATTCGCTGCATATTCTGCTCAATTTTGCTCTGAACAGAGACAAGTGAATTATCCGTTCGGTTCAGCTCGTGCTCGGTTTCTATTATTTCGTTGCCGAGAGCGCTCATTAGAGCATCTTCTTTGGCCAATTCTGCTGCGACAGCCGCAAATTGCTGCTCAACCTGCTCAATCTCGCTGCGGCGAAGCTGGCTTTCGGTATTGATTTTATGATATTCGGCAAGTGAGTAATTAACCCTCAGCTCCTTGAGTCTTTCTGTGTATTTCAGGTAGTTTCTCGCCTTTCCGGCCTGTAGTTTGACACTTCGCAGCTGTTTTTGTACTTCACCCAGGATATCCGCCAGCCGAAGCAGGTTCTGCTCCGTTCGTTCTAATTTGCGAAGCGCTTCTTTTTTATGGGCTTTATATTTGCTTATACCGGCTGCTTCTTCAAAAATAACCCTCCTGTCTGTTTTGGATGCATTCAACAGCAGTTCAATCTGTCCCTGCTCAATAATCGAGTAGGCTTTGACGCCTACTCCGGTATCCATAAACAATTCCCGTATATCTTTTAACCGGCAGAGTTTGTTGTTTATCCGATATTCGCTCTCGCCGCTTTTGTATATCTTGCGGGATATCTCCACCTCGTCGGCCTCAATCGGCAGACGTCCTTTGGTATTGGAGATAAACAGAGTAACATCAGCGGCACCAAGAGCTTTTCGGTTGCTGCTGCCACTGAATATCACATCCGCCATCTGCCCGCTCCGCAGGCTTTTAACACTTTGTTCGCCAAGGACCCACTTTACCGCATCGACAACATTACTCTTGCCGCAGCCATTTGGCCCTACAATAGCGGTTACTGCTGAGTCGAAAGCAAAACCGGTTTTGTCAGCAAAACTTTTGAATCCGTTCAAAACGATTTTTTCGAGTCTCATTTTCTTCCCTTGTTGTTCGTTTGCACAGTGTTTACTGTAGTTTTTCTTCAATATGCATTATCATTATCGGCCTACGACACGTCTTCTCTTGATTATTAAGGGCCGATTTTTGGCAGGGGCCCGGCTCGAAACTCCGCATGTACCGCATCTTTGTCGCTCATCTGCTTCAATAAGGCTATCATATCGGCATACGAAACATTGAGACCGCGGGTTTCTCGGTCGGTTTCAACTATTGGCTCCTCGCATAATTTTTCAATAAGCTCATCAAGCCTGAAAGAACTTTTCAGGGGGATCACCACATCCGGCCTTTTGGGGTGCTTATAAAGTATCGAGACATATTGTTGGCCCGCAGGTGCATCTATCGTTATCTTCCCGTCGGCAGACTGAACAAAAATATCGTCACGGCAGTATATCGGCGCATCAAACAGAACTATTCGCGGCTGACCGCTTCGTGAAACATAAATCGTTTTGTCCTTCATTAGGGTGACCTGCTCAAGATAAAAATTACGGCCTATCAGTTTCTGTGTTACTGCAATATCGTCCAGCTTTCTTAGATTTTCGTAAGCAGCTAATCGGATGTCAAAATTCTCATCTCGCAACAGCTTCCGGGATACCGCAGTTGCATCGTTGCGATTGGCCGACAGCGTAATCGCCTCAAGTGCTTCGGTCCGATAGAGAGAGTTTTTGTCCATCGCTATTTTCCGAAGAGTCTCCAGCCCCAGGTCGCTGCCCAGATTGAGCATACATCTGGCTGCTCGCAGACGAACTTCTTCATTGTGTAAATTCAACAGAACCGCCAGCTTGCTCAGACTTTCATTGCCGATGGCTTCAAGAGCAATTTCACTTGCTTGTTTGTCCTGGGAAAAAGCAAGTCTGTCAACAAATGTCTCTATTCGCTCCCTGGTAATCTCCCGTGTCTCAGCAAGATACATTGCACCTACTATTGAAATGAACCTTTGTTTTCGCCCTGTATATTCGGCCGGCACACTTAATTCAACCTGATTGTGCGAAACTGCTTTAGCAGTTTCATCGCCAAAACGCTCGTTCAGGCGATTGCGAATAGCACTTACTATCCTGTAATCCGGCTGTCGCAGCGAGATATAAATTTTGTACTTATCCAGCACTATTCCGCCGGCAAGGACATATCCGCTTTTTTCATCTGTTTTCAAAGAGTCGATTTTATCTATATAGACCGGCCCTTCCGCATCAGCCAAAGCTCTCAGGCCGCCCATTTCCCCCTTTGCCTTAAGTTCGCAGAGATACAGCCAGCCACCTTCCAAAGACGTAGTCTGTGTCCGGGCAAGTGCGGTCACCCTTACATCGAAGTATTGGTTGTTAGAGGCCGCCGCAGGCATTGCCCCCTCCACAACCACCACCGCGGTATTATTGCTGCTGATTAACGTATCAATATCCATTTTATGCTCCGGCAGTTGCTTCTTGATATATTGTTCAAGGTACTTTCTGATTCGCGGCGGACATTGTGACGAGCCTGTCCCTTGCAATCCTCCTACAAGCCCGTAGCCTTCGACTCCAATTGTATCAAACGCAAAGACCTCAGCCAGCGACCCTATTGTAGTGCCGATATCTATTGTGGTCTCGGCAGCCGTCGGCCATTTTTCAGGCCCGTCGGGTTCATCACAGCCGACCACAAACAGAAAAACAACCAATACACTGGTTACAAAAACAAATTTTCTTTGGTATGTCTTCATAAGGTCAGTCGCCCCAAAAAACAAATTTGCCGAAATTAACCTGCTAAGATACTATAGGTTACCACATCTTACGTCAAGCCAAATTTGCCGTTTCGGCCTTTAAGCTAACATAATTTACTCTTAAATTTCTTTTGTAATATCGGCCGATAGAATGTAAAGTATGCACACATTTGTTGTAATATGTTTTTATTTGTAAGTATTCGAAAGCTTTTTACTTATCTGAAATTCGGGCGATTAGCTCAGCCAGGTAGAGCAGCTGACTCTTAATCAGCGGGTCACAGGTTCGATTCCTGTATCGCCC
>CAYXPG010000138.1:0-1255 GCA_964467205.1 uncultured Pirellulales bacterium
TTTTTACAGGACTATGGTCGTTTTTGCAGAATTATGGAAAATGCCCAACCCCGGCAGAAGCAATACGCCGCCTTGCCGGGCCACCGTTATGGAAATTACATTTTGTCTGCTGCCATAAGCAAACATAAAATGCTATGCAGGTGTCCTTTTGGTTACTTCCAAAGCCGCCTTTTTTGACAAAGAATCAGGAAAAGTCAGATAAAAACAAGTTGAACTGCGAATCAGGACAATTTATGCTTGACATAAAATCCGCAAAGTGATATACTTGTTGCCAAGGTAGTAAGGTCATTTTTACAGCAGGGGATATTGATAGAAAGATGATTTGCATTCTGTCTTTGGGTGTATGATTCATTTATTCTTCGACGGCAAATCGCAAAAGGTCGAAACGATACAGTAAGGGGGTGGCAACTTAGACCTATCAGCAAATTCAAAAGAGTGATAAGTAAGTAAGGGGAATCCGTTTAAATATTGTTATTATAAATTTTATAAAACTGTTAGCGATTATTCAAAAAAGCTTTTCATAAAGTTAGCGATTAATTTAGCAAGGAGAAGGTATAAAGATGAAAACCATTAGAAAATTTTCAAAAGGGTGCTGTTTTAGGCAGATTTTGGCCTGCCTTTTGGTCTGTTCTATGTTTTTCAGCGCATCGATTGTGCTGGCCAAACCAAAAGGCCAACCGCCCGGAAAAAATCCAAACGCCAACAATCCGCACGGTAACAGTTCGCCTATACCGAACCTGCATATCAACAACCCGCATAGTGCAGTTAATCCTGCCGGAATCATCACCGGCAGTGGCGGAGTCAGGGTAATTCTGGTACCGGAAACCACCCCAACCATGGGCAATGCAGGATCAACAGGTCCCGGCCCTGCCGGAAACACAGGCCCCAAAAACATCACAGCTTTGGGCAACCCAGCACCAACAGGTCCCGGCGACATAGTGTTCGTCGGACTGCCCGCAAGCAACGTATTCATTCAAACGCTTCCAAAAGATTTCGCCCGAAACCGCAGAGCTAAAAGAGGCAGAAAATTCCTTCTTGCTGCCGGCGATGTCTTTTCCGGCGCTGTAGGAAACCTTGGTTCCATGTCAGCCTCATTCACTGTCCCCGACCCAATCGGCGCTAAAGGACCTAATCCACACCACGGTGGCCAGCACCCTAATAAAGGCGATGGAAACCCGGGCGGAGGAAATGGTAATGGGCACTGGGGCGAAGGCAACCAAGGCGAAGGAAAAGGTAACAATTTCACCGGCAACCA
>CAYXPG010000138.1:1355-5540 GCA_964467205.1 uncultured Pirellulales bacterium
GATACCGAAACAGAAGCAGCGCCACTTCCTGTCCCAAGAATACCAATAATTGGAGGTTGTCCTGCACTGATGAATTGGCTGGCTGCCGAACTTGGAATAGGAGAAGAGCAGCTTCAGCTCTATATAGCAAATGCATTAGCGATGTCCGCGGATATACACCCCTGCCAGATGTGCGCAAGACTCAGAAACGCCGCCGGAATAATAGATGACATTACTGTCGGCCGGGCAGCCGCTCTGGCAGACATTATTACTACCGAGCTTGGCGGCTCGCTTGCCGGCCCGCCTTCTCCCGAGCAGTTGGCTATAATCGCTACCGCTTTGGCAACGCCTATAGAAGGTTCTCAGTACGCCTCAGCCGCAGAACTACTTGATGCTATCGCAACATATGTCATTATCCTCACCGATGAGCTGGGCTTCCAAACAGCCGATGCCATAGCCTTGTTTATGCAAAAGCACGGAGAACCTATAACAGAAGACCCAAGCGTTGCCGCCTACATTGGGGCTTACTTAGCAACTCTTGGCGGATAAGAGAACGGTTAAAGCTCATTGCGAGCATTTGACTCTTATATCACTGTTGGGGGCAAAAGAACCTTGCCCCCAACGGCTTTTTTACGCAGCCACCATTTTAGGTATCGATAAATACCGCAAAGATGCACGAAGAAAGCTTGCCCCCCAACCACGAATATCCTTATTCAGTTCCTTCGGCAATAATTTCAACTTCCGAAATCCTCAGGAATGTGGCCGTTGAAACCTGAATTTCATAAAGAAGGTTGACCAGCTGCTTCAGGGGCGAAAACATCAAACGAAGGACCAAACTGGCCTAAATAACACACCGAATAAGCACGCTTAAAAACGAACAGAGGCAGCATCAAAACCGTCCCTATGTAAGGAATCGCAAAAAAACAGGCGGCGCAGCAGCAGGTTACTATCATCGCTAACAAAATAATCGCGATTATAGCCATTCCTATCACAATCTGAAAAAGTATGTATAAGGTAAAACGCCCTTTGTTTACAGAAAGCATCGAAAGAAATTCCCGCCAAGCGGCGGTACAGCTTGCCGTTCGCAAAAACATAATCGGAACGACAAAATCCGTCGTGAATTTGTGAGCTAACAAAAAGGCAATCGACAGAACGAAAACAAATAAGAAAAATAATATCGAGATGGGCAAAAGTGCCATTTTTGAGCCGGTGCCGGATATCGCCAAAAATATAAAAATGCCGGCAATAATACAGGGCAGACCTATCGCAACAAAACCTATCAAATGCAATACAATTCGGAAAAGAAAAAGACTATTGGCGTGCTCCTTAAATTTGCTCCAGGGTTTTTTAACCTCAGCTTTGTTTTGTGCAACGCAGTGCAGGAACATAAAATCACCGCGGCTTCTAAGCCAGGCCAGAACAAGCCACAACGTTATCATTATTATCAATCCGAACAAGCCGATAAAAATGACCCAGGCTAAATTGTGAACGATAAAGTCTTTTGCCTGATGAAAGGACTCATAAGCCTGGGAGCCGGGCCGGTTAAACCCGCCGGGACCACGAAAACCGAATCCGCCTTTACCAAGGTATGCCAGCCAGGCACAAAAACCTATCGTAAACCATTTACCTATATCGAACGGCTTAAAAAGTATCGCATTTAACTTCCCGATAGCACCTCCAACCGGCTCTATTACGCTTATCCGAGGTAATTGTTCCGCTGCCATAGTTTTTGTCCTTTACAATAATATGCCGACAATTAGTTTAGCCGCCGGCGGTATCCCGCTGCTGTTTGAGCAGACGCAGTTCTTTGCGAATAGGCCACTCCGCGAAAGCCAGAACGAAAAGCATAATTATATTTGCTATCGGCACCAGCATCAGCAAACCGAGCGCCCAACTATAGCCGGCATTTGAAAAAATCTTACAGTAAACCAATACCTTGATAATGGTTACTACCAGAACAACAAAAAGTATGAACAGCCCCAAAATCATCACAAATACAGGGGCTGGATGACAAGGCTCACATCCCATTTTCTTCCCTTTCAATCAAACTAAATATCTCTATAACCGGAACGACACAAAAAATAAAGAGTCAATAAATATATTCAGTTTTCTTTATAATTTACCTCGAACATCTGACAACATAACAGCTCAAATCTGCACAGGGCCTCTCAGCCTGACCCAAATCAGTATCACAAACTAACAAAACTAAATGCTCAAATAATCCTATTTGACACCCTGGTTTGAGGAAAGAAGAACGGTAATTTTGGCCTCGAGCTGCTTTATGATTGATGGACTATACCCTTCCTCGAACAAACTGATGGCCCCTTTTTGGTCTATGATAATGGTTGTTGGAAGCCATTTCATTTTATATTCGCTAAACACTTTAGCTCCCTCATCAAGCAGCACCGGATACTCAAAGTGCAGCATTTCCACGACCTGTTGTACCGCCTCGGTCTTTTCCGGGTCGATACATACACTCGCAACGACAAAACCCTTTTGGTTCGGCAAATTCTCCAGCAATTTCAATTCAGCCATTTCAGACTTACAGGCCGGGCAGTAAGTTGCCCAGAAAACAAGCACTACAACCCTGCCTTTGTATTGATTCAGAGAAAAACTTTTATGTTCGAGGGTCTCGAGGGTAAAATCTTTTGCTATCTCACCCAAACGAAGCTTGTCGCCGTCTCCTCCACACCCGCAGCAAAAAACCCCAACACAACACAGCATTGTCACCTTATATAATAACGACTTCATCTTTTTACTCCTCTGGGCATTTTGAATCCGGTTACTTCCTGAACTATACCAATATATCCAGACGGCTGATGTTTATCAAACCCTTTTTTACACAACCAGACTGCCAATCGCTGCAGAACTCTCATATAAAACAACTGCCACTCCAGCCGGAACAGCTATTACACTATAAACAGCGGCCTGAGAAAAAGTTGCTTATTTTGGTCTTTCACGCTGGTTTTAATTATTCAGCAGCTTCAGGAAATCATCTGCTTTTAATTCGCCGATACTGTCAACTATCAAATCCGCATCTTCCAAATCCTCTCGCGCCCTTGTAGTACATACAGCGACAACTTTCATACCGGCTTTTTTCCCAGCCTGAACCCCCTGCACCGCATCTTCAACTACTAAGCAGCGCCCGGGAGCCAGCAGCAGTTTTTCAGCGGCTTTAAGAAATGTATCCGGTGCGGGCTTGCTGTTACTTACTTCTTCACCGGTAACATAAGCATCAAAACAATCGTCCACACCGGTATGCTCCAACATAAAAGCCAGATTGGCCTGCGGCGCCGAAGTCCCTATCGCCAGAAGAAAACCATTGCTTTTGAGCTCATCAATTAATCCCCTCGCCCCCTCCTGTAATGTAAGCTTGCCGGATATAAGTTCGCGATAGCGCCTCTCTTTCCATTCGGACATCCGCTCGATATCTTCCACCGTCAAATCCCGCCTGACAAGCAGCGGGATTATCTGATAGTTCTGCATCCCGAACGTGCTGTAAAAAAGCTCATCCGACATCTCAAAATCTTCCTCCCCCGCCAAATCGTACCAGGACTGCCGGTGAAACTGGCCCGTATCGATAAGCACACCATCCAAATCAAATATAACACCTTTTCTACCGCCTGTAGTCATCCCGATATTATGCCTTAGTTATCTTTATTTTCCAAATAATTTTTCTCAAGTGACTATAAGCGGTATAAACTATATGCGCATTTTTCAAGTGGGAATCCATAACAGAAGGGCAGAAAGCAAATCGCTATTCAACCGTTACGCTCTTTGCAAGGTTACGTGGCTTATCAACGTCGTGGCCACGCAGCACCGCAGCGTGATATGCCAAAAGTTGCAGCGGCACAACAGTCACCATCGGCTGCAAAGGCTCGGCAGTATCGGGGACGGCAATTAAATGGTCGGCATATTGTTTAATGTTCTCATCACCTTCGGTCGCAACAACAATAGTCTTTCCGCCTCGCGCCCTTACCTCGGCAATATTGCCCATAATCTTGTCATATTGCGGTCCCGCTGTGGCAATAAAGACCGCCGGCATACCATCGGCAATCAAAGCTATCGGGCCGTGCTTCATCTCCGCCGCTGGAAGCCCCTCTGCATGAATATAGCTTATCTCTTTGAGCTTCAACGCACCCTCAAGGGCAACCGGATAATTAAAGCCCCTGCCGAGAAAAAGCCAGTTGTTCTTGTCGATATTTG
>CAYXPG010000139.1:0-5395 GCA_964467205.1 uncultured Pirellulales bacterium
TCATTTTAGCTGTCAGCTTTCTTATTGTTCTCTTAAACCCAAACAAACAAGGTGAGACTGTTGAAGTTTCACAAGCCGTCAAATCCCCGGCTGAATTGACTACTTTCGCTTCACTTACCTTTGCTTATCGCCGAGGCGGAATGGAGGCCGTCGAACAAATATGCGATAAAGCCTTAGCAATGGCCGGGCCGCCGCTAAGCGGGATTTCAGTTCAGAATTTGCTGGAAGAATTTAACGGCAAAATTCAGAAAGGACAAAGTTATGAAAAATGAAATTATGAAAAATACTTTACTAACGGTTTTTATACTCATTGTTTGCACTTGCCCGGTTTTTGCCTTACCGCCAGAACCTGATAACGCAGCACTACTGTATTACCAGGCATTCTGTGTCTATGAAAAGCCAGATGATACTATGAAAGATATGATCAGAGACTTGGCTAAAGGAAATATTGAACCAAACCCAACAATTACAAGATACATCGAGAGTTGCCGCCCTGCAATTAAACTTGTGGAAAATGCCGGCGAGCTTAGCAAATGCTATTGGGGTGTCAAGTACTCCGACGGACTTGATGCACAGGCACGCTACTTAGCAGAAACCAAAATGCTAACTTACATAATACTCGCTGATACAAGAATAGCTCTCTCGCGAGACGATTACGATTTAGCAATTCAGCGTTGCTTGACCGCCCGCAAACTCGCTATAGATGTTGGCCAGGATCCCTTAGCTGTAGGTTATCTTGTCGAGAAAGCCATTGAGAAACTTACAAACAAATGTATTCAGGAAATTCTCTCTGCTGGTGTAATAGATTTGCAAACATTACAGCAGCTTAAAGCACAACTGAATAAACTTGATAGCAGAATCAAACCTGTAGAGTTCTTTTTAGAAACAGAACAGGAAGTGATGGCTATGTATGCAACCCCGGAAAGATTCCAGGATTTGCTCCCTTACATTGATCCAGAAAGCTTGCCCCGACTTGTTAATGCTTCTGATGATACCCGAGAGTGTATTCTTAGTTACGTGCGTAATGCTGATGAGCAGTTCTGCCGGAAAAACATGGCATATTATAATGATTACTGGGCCGAGATATTCTCTGCTTTCAAGCTGCCATATCAGCGGGCTTATAATAAGCTGGAAGAATTAGAAAAAAAGTATCTCGAGAATTATAACGATTGCCAAGAAAACCCGGATGCAATCTTGACTGTACTTTTAGGACCTGCTTTGTATAATCTTTATAACAATGGGATTCAAAGCGAAACTTCTTCAAATGCTTTAAAAACCGCACTTGAACTCTACATAATTGCCGCCCAAACCGGCCAACTGCCGGATTCCTTACCTGCCGGCTCGCCAAAAGATTTATTCAGCGGCAAAGATTTTCAATACGAAAAAACCGCCGAGGGCTTTATCCTGCGTTGCCAAGGCAAAGATTTGGGCAAAGACGAGACCTATGAGTACGAATTCAAAGTGAAAAAATAGTCTCAAGATATCCTCAGTAAGAAAAGGCCGGGCTTACTTTAGCTCGGCCTTTTATACGCCCTGCTAAATACTATTCACTATCCACTAACGACTATTCACTATCTGTTATCTGTAATCTAAGAATCTTTTGCGTTTTCTCTGTAATTTTTGCCTGTTCACATATTCGAATCGGCCAAACCCAGATTATCTTTTCGCCATCTTCGACAATAAGCACCCTTTTTCGTATTTTCTGCGGCACCCGTTGAGCGGTCAGGAACTTGCCGACCTTTTTTTCTTCCGCCAGCCCGAGAGGAATAAACCTGTCACCTGCCCGGCGGCAGCGCATCGACAAAGGCAATTTAACCTTAGCCAAATCAAACCACTCGATGAAACTGGTTTTGCCCGCCTTATATCTGCCCGCACTCGTCTCGGCCTCGAAAATTCCCGCCTCGACCAGGAATCTGCCGAATCTCGTCTGCCCGGGGACGTTGACTTTTATACTTTCGCTTATTCTCTCATCGGCCTGAGTTGTCTTAGTCCCGGCAAAAACCAGCTTTCTATATTCGCGCCAGACTAAATACCCGCCCGGCAGCTCAATTTTCCTGCCGCTGACATTCTGCTGAGCCATTTCCAGTATTCTTTTGAAATGTTCATACGTCAAATCCCTCTCACCGCTGCCGAGTGCCAGCAGACTTCGCCTGAGGGCTTCAACCTTTACCGGTTCAGCCAAATTTGAAAATTCTCCCAAATCCAGTGTCACTTTACTTGCCCCTCGCCGGGCCAACCGGTCCCAGACCTCATCCACAAAACCGCCGATAGATTTTTGTAGCCTGCGGGCAGATTCAGCTAACTCGCTCAACTCTTCCACAATAGAGCCGCTGAAATCTTTTTGCAATTTCGGCAGCAGCCGATGCCGAATATAGTTTCGCCGGTACCTGCAATCGGCGTTTGTCTTATCTTGGCGCCACCCAATGTTTTGCTCCTTGAGATACTCAATAATTTCATCCCGGCTGACACAGAGCAAAGGCCTTACAAAAAAAACATCATCATCAAATTTTCGTATCGGCCAAATCCCTCCAAGCCCGCGAAACCCCGTCCCGCGTGCCAGTCGCTGCAGGATAGTTTCAGCGTTGTCATTTTTTTGATGGGCGGCAGCAATGTACTCGCAGTCCTTTTCCCTTGCAATATCCAGCAGAGTTTCCATTCGCAATTTGCGCCCCGCCGTCTCAATCGACAGTTTATTTCTGCGGGCAAACCTCGGTGTATTCACCCGCTTTGTCGTTATGGCCAGATTCAGTTCACCCGCCTGCAAAGCAGCAAATTCTTCATCCAAATCAGCCTCTTCCCCTCTTATCTGATGATTTATGTGAGCACAGAGCAACTCAGCATCCAGCAGCCCTTCGGCCTTTAGTGCCCACATAGTATATAAAAGCGCTGTCGAATCGGCGCCGCCGGAAACCGCCAGCAGAATTTTATCCGCCGAGGCAAATAAACCGTTCGCTTTTACAAAGCCGGCTATCTTTTGCTCAAAATCAGTCAGCATTTCCACTAACAAAAAAACACAACAGCATCAATCCGCACTTTAAGATGAAAAAAGGGCCTGACACCCAGCCAGGCCCAATACTCTACCGCAAAAAAACTTATCTCAAGTCCTTCAAGAGCACTTAGAACATTACTTGCTCTTGCTAAGCTCTGCAATTCGCATTTCTGCAAATTCTCTGTAACTGTCTCTCAGCCCTTCTTGTTCAACGACCTGACGATAAAGCTCAAGAGCTTCTGCTCTGCGGTGCAGATGCTTATCCAGAATACGCGCCGCCCTATACTTGGCCGGATGATATGTCTCGGGGTCCCACTGATAGGCCCTCTGATAGTACAGAGCTGCTATTGAGTAGTCCTTGAAGTGTTGATAAATCCCGGCGGCCCGGTAAGCTGCATCATCAATCTTGTCACTGGATGGATGTTTGCTTATCAACTGGTTATATTTATCCAGGGCCAGACGCAGCATATTATCATTTTTGATAAGGATTAATTCTTTAGCTTTCCTTTCGAGCAGCCATGCCTCATAGTACAAATCGTCAGCTTCGGGAATCCGCATACTCGCCTTCAAATTCGCCCCTGCCAAACTCGCCTCGAGCAGATAGTTGTATTTCGGCATTTGTTCAAGGGCATTCAGCTCCTTTTCCGCCCATAAAAGTTTCATATTGTTACCCGTCTTCTTGTAGTGTTTCACTAACAATGTAAGAAGCTGCTCATACGCCTGCCGGTTGTCCGAAACCTGCTCAACGATCTCCGTCTCAGCAGCATCAGGAGCTTTAACTCCGGCAGATACCATACGTGCCTTCGTGTCTTCCACCATCAGTTGGCTTCTGCCGCTGTCGATATCACCGCAGCCGACCAGCACTACCACCAAAACCGTTATCAATGCGCTCAACGTTATCTTTGCCATAATAGCCTCCTTTCAATCCTTTGCCCCAACCTTGCAAATAAAAATAATTCTAAAATTCCACCAAAAAACCAAAATAACTTCACATCTGTATCCTGTATGCCGCCGACCAAAATCGCTTTAACATCGCCTCTGGCGCTGCGGCCTGTTCATTTGCCAATTATCAACTAAAACCGACGCCCGTCAAGAATAAACATCTTAAAAAATATTCAGCTCAGGGCCTGTTCCAAATCCGCTATAAGCTCATCTTTCTCTTCGATACCCGCCGACAGGCGGATTGTCCCGGGCTTGACGCCGAACCGCAGTCTGTCTTCTTCCTTCCAATAGGTCATCGTGGAGGAAAAAGGCAGTCCCACCAGCGTCTCGGTACAGCCCAGACTTATGGCGTGATGAATAAATTTGAGCTTTTCAATGAACTTCTGCGTATCTTCCAGCGTCCCCTCCAGCTCAAAGGCCAGCATCCCGCCGAAGCCTTTTTCCATCTGCCCGCACGCAATCTTATGTCCCGGGTCGCTTTCCAGACCGGGATAATACACCTTCTCAACCCGCGGATGCTTCTCAAGAAACTCTGCAATCGCCAAAGCATTCTCCGACATCTTTGGTATCCGAATATCGAATGTCTTCAGGCCGCGCTCCAGAAATGACGCCGAATACGGGTCCAGCGAAGTCCCTATCGCCTGCCGCGTGTACCATAAATCTTCGTATTGCTGTTTCGTTTTGCAGAAGATGGCGCCGGCCATAAGGTCGTTGTGCCCGCCCATCGCCTTGGTCGCAGAGTGCATTACTAAATCCGCCCCAAGCTCGAATGGATGCTGGTGATAGGGAGTCGCAAACGTGTTATCGACACTAAGTATGGCGCCGACACGGTCGGCCTGCTCACGAAGATAACGAATATCGACAACCTTGCTCAGGGGATTGCTCGGCGTCTCGCACGCAATCATTCTCGTCTTTTCAGTAATATTCTCTTCAACCTGCTCCGGATGGTCTATCTCCAGCCAGATAACCTCAACACCAAGTCTCTCAAGAATCAACGCAATTTTATAATTACCGCCGTAAATCTCGTTAAACATCAGAAGCTGCTCACCGGCATGCAGGTATGTAAAGTAAATCATCGCCAGAGCCGCACACCCCGAAGTACAAAGCATACAATCTTCACCGCCCTCCATCGGTGCGATTTGCTTCTCCACCATACGAACGGTCGGATTGTCGTCACGGTCGTAAGTATAGCCCAAAACCTCACCGCTGCGAATCTTGTTCGATACATCGAAAGAAACATATTCATAGTTGACCGACCCGACTATCGGGAAAAGCATCGGTCGGTTGCCGTAAGGCGTAATACTCTCAAAAACCCTGTCCTTTTTGTAACTTGCCATTTCTAATCAGCCCTTAATTGAACCATAAAACCAAAGCCGACATATTAGCAGACAGCCCCACCACCCGCCATAACTTTTTACAAAACATTACCCACCTGTCCTGAGCGCAGCGCAGCGTAGTCGAACG
>CAYXPG010000140.1:0-5386 GCA_964467205.1 uncultured Pirellulales bacterium
CATTGTCTCCAAGATTAGTCAAATTCTCTACAAATTCGGCAATTATCCACTCAGGGGTCGAGGCCCCTGCTGTAACGCCCGCTATTTTTTTACCAAAAAGTGTTATTTTATCAAGTTCACTCCAGTTTTGCAAATGAAACGTCTGGTTATTATATTTTTTACAAAGTTCCGCCAATTTCCGTGTATTGGCGCTTTCAAGGCTTCCGAGCACGAACATTATATCCACCTGCTTGCACAATTCCACTGCCGATTTCTGCCTTTTTATCGCCTCTTTACACAGAGTATTAATTACTTTCATCTCTGTAAAACCTCTGGTTGCTATTGCGTCGAGCATTTCAGCAAAATGCTCGACGCTCTGCGTCGTTTGGCAAACAATTCCCAATTTGCCATTTTCGGGCAATTTATCCAAATCACTCCTCTCAGCAACCACTATGGGCTCTCGTGCACAGCCCATAACCGCCTGAATCTCCGGATGGTTCGCATCACCAATTATTACAACCTTATAGCCTTGCTTATCCAGCTCCTGCGCTATCGACTGCACTCTTTTAACCAGCACACATGTAGCATCTACTATTGTAAGACCTTTTTCTTTCAGCTTCGCTAATTCTTCCGGACTCGCTCCGTGAGAACGAACAAGCACCACCGGACTGAGCTTGTCGATGTTCACTCCTGACTCGATTTGCTCTACACCGCTGACAGTTTTCAATCCCGCTTTTGCTAATCGTTCCACCTCATTTTTGTTATGAATAATTGGCCCAAGACTGTAAACACACTTCTCTTTGCTCAGCACTTCTTCAGCCATACTGATGGCATTTCTAACGCCCGGGCAAAATCCACAATTTTCAGCAACTAAAACTCTCATAATAAAAAAACTTATACGTCGCAGGCCCACCCGCTCTCTGCCTTTCCCACGTAATATACTATCTGCCATACGCTATTAATCCTTAGGATAAGCTCCCATCTTTGGATTACTTTTCGGCAGACTTGCCCCTAAAATTTCATAAAACTTATCTTTGACCGCCGACCGAAAGTATCTGCCGCTTTGGATGAATGTTATCCCGATTATGTCTTGCTCAAAATCAATCCAGCAATACGTGCCTGTTGAGCCGCTGTGCCAAACCGCTCTCGGATAACCCGCTTTAGACCCTTCACCAACAGCAAAACCTATGCCAATCTGACCAGGCGGGCCGCGAGTAAACATCTGACGCATCCACCCTTCAGAGATAAACTGCTCGTCTCGATGAACGCCGATATTGCGGCACATCAAAAGCCAAACTGCCAAATCCTGTGGGCTGCAAACTATACCACCCCCCGTTGAAGAATATTGGCTCTTCGGCTTCGGTGCCATTGTGTCAATGTAGTGACTACCAGGCTTAAAACCATCGCCTCTTTTGCGGTATACTCGTGGCATAGAGTCTATAACTTTTTTCTCTGGACAATACGTTAAAGTCTTCAAACCCAAAGGTCTTGCCAACTCTTCCAGCAGCAATTCATCTCTGTATTTACCTGTTACAACCTCTGCTACCCGCGCCGCTGTGTCTGTCCCCATACCGCTGTACAGCTTGTACCGGCCCGGTTCATATACAAGCCCTTCCTTAGCATATTTTTTAACCATCTTCTCCAGCGTCACACCCGGCTGCTGATTTTCCTTTCTGTTCCACGGCGTCTCACCATCCAGACCACCGGTATGCGAGAGAAGCTCTCGAACTGTCGGAGCACGACTCGCCCTCTGCCCATTCTTTAGTTTAATGTCCTTGAACTCAGGCAGGTAGAAATCGATGGGCTTATCAATATCGAGCATTCCCTTTTGGGCCAGACGAACAATAACTGTCGCCATTAACGGCTTGCTAATCGATGCCAGCCTGCAGATTGCATTCGCCTTAAACGGAACTTTGTTTTCAATATCTGCATAACCAAACCCCTCTTCAAAAATCACTTCGCCTTTGTGCAAAAGCAAAACCGACATCCCCGGAATTTCATTATTATCCACCGCTTCCTGAACAAACGAATAAAGCGACTCCCTGTCCTCAGCACTAAACCCATGCTCAACCCAGTTGCCGCGCTGAAGTGACTGAGTACTCGTACAGGAGCTCAACAACAAAACAAACAAAAACAAACTTAGATAAAACCTGCTCTTTGCCTTCATAGTTTTTTCCTTTCTCTAAACTTCAATTAATACTAACTTCTGTCCACCAACTGTTAATAGCTATATAGCTCTTTGCCCTGCTTTTGTCTTATGTCCTTTTGCATCTGCCGCATTGTATCGGTCAATTTCTCCGCCAGTTTCTTATCTCCCATACTTTTCGTCTCTTCGACTGAGATAGCTTTGCCATAGCAGACCGCAATCCGTCCTGGCGAAAAGATTTTTTTTTGCCTCGGCCAGCACTCAAATGCACCGTCAATCACTACCGGCACAATCACAGCTGCCCCTCTTCTGCTCAAAAGACCAAAACCGCCCTTAAACGAAGAAATTCTCCCGTCATTTGTTCGAGTCCCTTCAGGAAAAAGGCAAACACCTCTGCCCTCTTTAAGTCGCTCTATGATTTTTTTAACTGCTGACAAATCCGCCTGACCACGCACCACAGGTATCGTTCCAACAGAAGAAATCAGCCAGCCAAAAAAACGATTAGCAAAAAGAGTGTCACGCGCCATAAAATTCAATTCCCGCTTTATATATACCCCGCAAAATAACGGGTCAAGATAACTTTGGTGATTACTAATCAGCATGAAAGCACCTTTGTCGGGAACATTCTCTCTGCCATAAAGACTGACACGAAAAAACAAAGAACAGAACATCCGGCAGCAAAACCGTGCAAATCGGAACCATATCGAGTAACCAGTCCCGCCCGACTGACTACGAGCAACAACTATCGAGTAAAGTTTCTCCACAACTTCTTCTATACTTAAATCGGTAGTATCGACAACAACAGCATCCTCTGCCGGCTTTAACGGCCCCACTGCTCTGCTCTCATCACGCCTGTCCCTCTCTTCAATAGCTTTTTTTATCTGCTCAAAATCCCCACCCTCGCCTTTAGAGAGCAACTCTGCCTGTCTTCTTTTCACCCTCTCGGCTGCATCAGCAGTCAGAAAAATCTTCACATCAGCATCACCAAATACCACCGTACCCTGGTCCCTTCCCTCAGTAATTATCTTTTCCTGTCTGCCCGCAAATTCCCTCTGCATCTGCACCAGTTTTTCACGCACTTTCGCCGACGATGCAATATAATGAGCATTGGCAGTAACGTCGGCTTGCCGTATTCGCTCTGTAACATCAACACCATTAATGCTGACTACCATTAAACCTTGACTACTTGAAAATTCAAATTTCGTTGTTGACAAAACACCGAGCACCTTTTCCCCGCTGCTCAAATCAACTCCCGCCTGCATCACAGCTAACGTAACGGCTCGGTACATCGCACCGGTATCCAGAAAGCTGGCTCCAAGCCTCTCTGCCAACAAACGTGCTGCGGTGCTTTTACCGCTTGCCGCAGGGCCATCAATCGTAACAACCAGTTTCGACATCTAAAAAACCGACCTCACTCTTTAGCCCCAGACTCTTCCCCCTTTACCTTAACAACGATGACACTCGTATCGTCAATCTGCCTTACCAGGCCGACAAACCTTCGCCTGTAAGTGAGAATATCTTTAATCAGTAGTTCGGCCGAATCGTTACAAAACCGCCTTGCCGCTTCCAGCATTTTTCCTCTGCCCCAGAATTCGCCCTCAAAGTTAGCCGCATCAATCAGCCCATCCGTATAGAACAATAAACAATCGCCGTCTTTTAGCTCCAACGATTCCGTTTCATATCTTGCTTCTGCCTCAACCCCAAGAACAAGCCCCCCCCTTTCTAATTCCAGAATCCGCCCCTCTCTTATCAGAACTGTCGGCTCATGACCACAATTGCAATATGTTATGGTTTTTTCTTTAACATCGATAATGGCATAAAACAACGAGATGAACTCGCCGTTCTCACACTCCCGACAGGCCACCCCATTCAGCTTGCCCACAATCTTTTCGATAGTTTTGTTGCCGTTTTCGCCTACCGCATAAGCACGAACCGTACCGCGAAACATACTCATCATAATCGCAGCGGGAATCCCTTTGCCTATCACATCTGCAATAATAACCACAATTCGGCTGTCACTTATTTGAAAGAAATCATAAAGGTCACCCCCAACATCAAAACACGGAATATAGGTAGCTGCAATATCGAGCCCCATCACTTGAAGACTTTTTTGAGGAATCATTCTGCGCTGTATTACTCCTGCCAGACGCATCTGCTCGGCTATGCGTGCACCTTCAATTGCTTCCGCATAGAGTCTGGCATTGGTTATTGCCACCGCACACTGCGATGCAACAGCCCGCGCCATCCCGATATCATCTTCATCAAAGCGTTTGGGTTTTGGACTGTAAAGCCGAATTACACCGATGTTCTCACCTTTGAATCGCATCCCTACCGTAAGCTGGCTGACCAAATCTTCCTTAATGGTCGCCTCTTTATATTTGACCCTGTCATCAACTCGCATATCATCCAAAACCACCGCTTCACCGGAAAAAGCAGCCTTAATAACGGTATCGTTTTTCAAAACAACTCCTTTATTACGGTACTCTTCGCTAAGACCGTAGGTACTGCGCATCTTAAGCTCCCCAGCCTCCTCATCAAGCAGCCGAATCGAACACGCTTTTACGCCGACAATCTTCACCGCAGCTTCTGCCAGTTTATCCAGCGCCTCCTGAACAGATAACTCACCCGCCACAAGGGTCGTTAGCTGATAAATCTGCTCGTCACGCTCTGTTTGTCCCATTGAACACCTGACATATCAAAGGGACCCCATTTTACTAATCTTTACAAAATGGGACCCAACCATTACCAAAAAATTATAAATTTGGGTAATTATACAGGATTTTTTTGCATAGGCCAATCTAATTTATTTTCCCGCAGTCCTTGAACAAAAGAGCATCTTATGTTAAAAAAATCGAAATGAACGCCATTGCAAGACATATAATTTTTACGGGCCGAGTACAGGGTGTCGGCTTTCGCTTCACCGCTCTTGATTTGGCCAATCGTCATCGGTTAACCGGTTTTGTCCGCAACCGCGCCGATGGCGCTGTTGAATTGGTCGCACAGGGACAACTCGAACAGATTCACGATTTGTTGCGAGATATTCAGGATAAATACAAAGACTATATCACAGAAACAAAAATTAATGAAACTCCCTCCAACTCACAATTCAAAGATTTCAAAATTACTTTTTAACTAACAGCGTCCAACGAACTGAGCCTGTCGAAGTCCTCACCATAGAACCTGGAAAACCACCATTTATTGAGCTTAAAGGTTCGACTCAAGCCAATTGGAGGCAAGCATCTCAAAATCCCCAAAATCAAC
>CAYXPG010000141.1:0-5330 GCA_964467205.1 uncultured Pirellulales bacterium
TCTTTGGGAAACAAATCGTTGATAAAGATGAGGTCGCCTGTGCCCCATGTTAGGGTTTGCCTTCCAACTTTTAAGTCCATAAATTCATAAGGACTCGTAAATATATAAGCTTCCCGGAGGTCGAAATCAGCCTGCTCTTCCACCAGGTCACCAATAATATCACCTTTAGCTTTGAAATCAGCCCAGTCCAGATACGATGATAGATCAAGCTGCAGCCGGGTTTCCATAATTGACATATCTTTTTGATGTTTATCATTTTGAAGCCGGTATCCCGAGCGTATTTCGTAAAAGCCGTGAACCTCGAGATTGGAAAGCAGCCGGTCAAAATCGTTCGCAGGCTCCTGCTGAGCAATAACAGGCAGGCAGGAGACAACGACAAGAATTATCACAGCCGACATTAACCGTCTTGAATAAATCATCTGATTGCCTCTCTTGGCGGCCTGCGAAGGTATCGCTCTGTAAATATGTCTTTCAAATTGATGTTGTACTTTACGTTGGTAAATTCCATTTCCGTTTTGCTGCCGGTATTCAGGTCGGTAACAATGGATTTGACAACTGTTGGAAATCTCTGAATCTTCTCTCTTTCTTTGACTTCGATTGTCTCGACTTTCTTTGATTCGATGATACGGTAGAGCTTGTTCTTTTTGTCATAAAATTCCATTTTCATCGGCACAAAAGTTTTGCGGTCTATTGAAACGTTGAAGTAGCTGAATTCAACTGTGTCAGGTTTTTTAGGTGTATTTTTAACGATGTAATATTTATCAGTAGTTTCAATAAGTTCGTGCGTATCTTCAGCCAAATTTCGTCCGGACACATCCTCATATAAAAAATCAGAGCCGACAAAACTGGTGCGTTTGTCGCCGGCGGCAATTCGCCTTACAAGGTCAAGGCCGGGCAGATATAACCATCTGTCATCGTCCTTCTTTATATCTGTATGCTTGTGGACCATAAAGACCATTTTGCGAACATCCGCCGGCTTTAGAAAATAAACATAATACTTCTGGTTCCCGCCGTCCTTGATGTCCTTTCGTAGTATGATAAATTCGCGAAGTCTGGTTCGGCCTTTTTTGTCTGTTATTGTCATCTTAACTTTTGCTTTGCCGTCGTTGCCTTGATAGTAAGCGGTGAGGTTGGCGCTATTAACTATAGTTTCGACATTGGTGATATTTTCGGCTGCATTTGGGTCATTAACAGCAAAAACCATAGACGAAAAGGTGAAAATAATTGCTGTTATAAACATTGCTTTCATTTTACACCTCGCTTTCATTTTTTGCTCTTTGGCATTGGCTCGTAACACCATCGCTTATTCCCTTTAAAACCATAAACTATTTTTTATCAGCACTCTTGCATGCCTGCTTTCGTGACATTGCCCCGCAGATAAGTGCCATTATAGGTATTGCTATTATGCTAATCCAGGCCAGTTTGCCCCAGCCGAGCTTCCAGTACTGATGCAGGTTAACAGCAACCAAGACGACCGCTGCGACGGAGATAATCAGGCAGAAACCACAATTGCAGCCGATAGATTTTGGTGCCGGCCTGAGCCTGAACAGTACTTTTTCAGCCAGTTTTATAATGGCTGGCAGGGCCAGCAGGGTAATTGCTCCTGAGAGAGCCATTATTACACATAAGAATATTCCAACTGTTTTATACGGTATCAGGGAAGCCAGTAGAAGCGGTAAAAAACCGATGGCAATAACAAGTACATTTCTGCTTATCGCTCTGGCTGGTTCGCCGAACATTATCGCGGTACTTGATTGCCAGGAGCCCGTCTCAGCATAACTTGCTCTGGCACGTTCGAGAAAATGTATCGCAAAATCGACGGCTATTCCTAAGGTCAACGCACTTAAAACCGCGACCGGCATATCGTAATCTTTACCGACTAAGCCTATTATCCCGTAGATAACAGCTATTGTAATTGTCAACGGTATCATGCAGATAATGCCCCACAGGGGCGAGCGGAAAAGTATTGTCATCATTATAAAGACAATGATAAAGCTGCCTAAAAACGATTGCAGCATCCCGAAGACCATCTTATTCTGCCAGATGGTATTTATATATGTAAGTCCCGCCCAATCATATTTCAGCGGTACTGGCGGCGTGTTTTCAGCAAAAAAGTCATCGACAGCCTTGACGACTTTTTCCATATCTTTATTATCGCCGCTGGTCAGTTGAATCCAGATATTGGCCTTCATATAGTCGTACGTAACCAGGTGCCACAAATCATCCGGATTATGGCTGCTTTGAAATTGCAGAAGGCATTGAGCAACCGCACCGGAAGTATTTGGAATAATATAGCTTTCGGGCTTGCCGTCGATGAGTTCCTGGTGGACCTTTTTTACAATGTCGGCCACGGAATTACTTTTGCCGACGAGACCTGTTTTTTTCAAATGTTCCTGTAGCCTGCTGATGTAGCGCAGCACGTCGGGTTGCTTGAAAATCTTAATTCGTTCTTTCTCCAAATCAAAGAAGTCAGACAATTCATACCACATATCAACATATTTCTCTTCGACGGTGTCAACCTTTGTATTGGCAAAATCATATAAACCATCCAGCAAATCCTTCTTTGTTTCGGCTGTGGAGGCCTGTTCTGAAAAAATCTTTTCCATTTCAGGAATGACATTCACTGAATCCGGGTATGGTTCTTTCAATCCGAGGATTTTTTTCAAGAGTCGGCTGTGAAGGTCGTTGATGTATTTCGTTGGGAGACCTTTTTGGTGGGCTGAGCCCAAAACCAGATAGGCCATATAGGTTCCGCCGAAATGCTTGTTTAATTCAATATCAGCCCGGCGAATGGGATGGCTTTTAGAAAACCATTTGACCGGATTATCATTTATCTGGATTTGTGTAATTCCATAAATAGCTGCCACGGTGATTATAATGATAACTGCTAATATTGGTTTTGCCCTGCTGTAAGTGAAGTGCCCCGTTTTGTCAAGCAGCTTTGCGAGCCGGCTTTGCTTTTCTTCGTGAATCATTTTATGGCCGAAGTTCTCAAGTGATTTTTCCTTTATCATCATAATATAAGCAGGAACAAACGTTACGGTACATACCCATGCAATCATGATGCCGATAGCCACAAAAACGCCGAAGACCTGAACAGGTGGTATAGGCGTAAGTGCAAGAGAAGCAAAGCCGGCCGCTGAAGTAAGTGAAGTATAAAGCATTGGTGTGAACAGATTGCTCATAACCTCTTTGGCGGTGTTAACCCTTCCTTTTTCCTTCGTATAAAGGTCGAAAAATTCGGATAGAATATGCACCGAGTCAACCACAGCTATAGGCATGAGAAAAATCGGTATCATCGAGCTCATAATATGCACAGGAAAGCCCAATCCAATCAGAAGCCCCATCGTTGAAATCACCGAAACCATTGCCACTATCATCGGAGAGATAACAAGCACAATCTTGCGGAAGAACAGCAGCATAAGTATAAATATCACTAACATTGCCAGTGGTGCTGAGATGGCCATCTGGATGAACATTTCAACGCCAAAGGTATCCTCAGCAACCGGCAAACCAGTAATGTGATATTGCTCATCGCCTTTGAATGTGGAAATCTTTTTCTTTAGTTCACTGTATATGCGATAGCTTAAATCTTTGCTCGTAAGCGGTAGATACAAACATACGGCTTTTCCATCTTCGGAAATAAGTGTTCCTTTGAGTAAAGGATTACTCATCGCCTTGTCTCTGATTTCTAAAGCTTCATCCTCTGTAGCAGGCGGTTTTTTCATCAGCCATTCGAACTTTACTTCTCCCGGGCCGCCTTGGCCGATATGGTCAACCGTCGATGGTGCGAGTAAATCGACTTCGATAACTCCGGCCTGTTCATTGGGCTTTTCTTCGTCCGGCCAGGAAAGAGTTTTTGCAAATTCTGTCAGTTCATAAATTCTGGCCAGTGACGCTGGATTAAAAACCCCGTCGGGTCTCTTTTCATTAACAATGCCTACAACTACAATGTCGTTCAACGTAAATTGCTCTTTGGTCTGGTTATGGAATACACGAACGGCTTCACTTTCTGAGAGCATATTCTCAGGGTCGGTATCAATGTGTATAAAAGGTATTAGAGCGCCCAGCACCACGGTAAAGACGACCATCATTGAGGTTATTAATCTATAATGGCTGAGGGAATAATTGGTGATAGCTGACTTGATATCCATTTTCGCCTGTCCTCAAGAAATCTCTGCTAAATGGGATTTGTTCAAGAGCTTTTATTGGGATATGATAAATTAAATCTTTTTTGTTTGCAAGCTTAGTCGGCCGATTTTTTTTTGCTGAATATTGCAAACAGCAAAACCGCCAATAGCACAACGGCAGAGATGTATTTAATAACTGTCGGCAGCATCCACCCCGGGCGGGAGACTATTTCAAAGTCGAGCCCGGCGGCGATAAAATCCAGCAAAATCCCGCCCACAAGAGCACATCCGGCCACGGTAGCAAGATAGGTTATTGCGGTTCTGGTTCCTAAAGTTTTCCAGATGGTTACAAATGATGCGGCGTTGGTGGCAGGGCCGGTCATAAGAAATACCAATGCCGCTCCCGGCGTCAGGCCCTTTAATATCAGTGCTGCTGCAACCGGCACCGAAGCCGTTGCGCAGACATAAACCGGTATGCCCAAAAACATCATCACCACCATCGCAAAGATACCGGTTCCCAGTTTTTCCGCAAAATAGTCGTCCGGCACCAGCGCCGATATGGCCGCAGCGACCACCAGTCCTGCCAGCATCGCTTTGCCGATGTCCCGCGGCAGGATAACGAAACCGTATTTTAATCCTCTTCTGATTTTATGATGGTTTTCTGCACCGCCGCAGCACTCGTCCGTACATTTTGGCGGGGCCTGCGCGCCGTCCTCTCTTTCCCCCTCAAGAGCATTAACAAGACCGCCCCCGACAATGCCGGTCACCAATGCCGCCAAAGGTCTGAAAACCGCAAAAACGGGACCGAGAAGACTCAAGGTAACAAAGATACTGTCAACGCCGGTCTGAGGGGTGGACAGCAGGAATGATATCACCGAACCTTTACTTGCACCGTGCTTATGCAGTGACATCGATACCGGTATCACGCCGCAGGAACACAAAGGCAGTGGAACACCGAAAATCGATGCCTTCAGCAGCGGCCATATTCCTCTGCCGCCCAGATGTCTTTCCACGAGGCGCTGCGATATCAGCACCGAAAGAATCCCTGCAACGAAAAAACCGAAAAGCAGATATGGTGACATCTCGGATAAGGTGGCCCAGAAACCAATCGCTATCGATTTGGCGAAATCCGCCATTATGCACCGTCCTTTTCAAATCAGTTGCTGATTTCCTGTTGTTTCTTCTTGGTTCAAAACTAAG
>CAYXPG010000142.1:0-5259 GCA_964467205.1 uncultured Pirellulales bacterium
TTTTTGACACTTTTTTGATGGCTTTTTAGCCCAGTTATGAATTTTGGATTCAAAACCTGGGCTAATCCTGAGCTTGCCTGCACTGCCTGCCCTGCCGACTGATAACTGTGTATTTCAACCCCCGAATGCCTTTTAGCTTTTTGCTTTTGGGTTTTTGGGACTTTTCGTTCATTTAGTTTTATGATACCATTAAACCAAGTTTTATACAAGGCAGCCAAAAACCGGTAAGGGTATATATTTGTATATCGATATTCTTGACATTCGGCTGAGATAATTTTACTATGTTTTTTTTTACTGTCTATCTGTAGGATTTACTTGAATGAGCGATAAGAAGAATAAAGGTTATCGAGAGACGCTGAACCTGCCCAGGACGAGCTTTTCTATGAAGGCCAATCTTGTTCAGCGTGAGCCGGAATTGCGCAGAGAATGGGCGAGGGAAAAAATCTACTCCAAAATCAGAAAGGCCAGGCACGGCAAAACTCTGTATATACTCCACGATGGGCCGCCTTACGCCAATGGCGATATTCATATGGGAACCGTTATCAACAAGGTGCTTAAAGACTTCGTTGTCAAGTATAAGACAATGACGGGTTTTGATGCGCCCTATGTGCCGGGGTGGGATTGTCACGGGCTGCCTATCGAATCAAAGGTGGTGGCGGAACTCGGTGAGAAAGTACAACAGATGAGTAAGCTCGAGATTCGCAAAAAATGTATGAAATACGCCAGCAAATACGTCAAGCGGCAAAGCAGGCAGTTTCAGGATTTGGGGGTATTCGGTGATTTCGAGAATCCTTATCTTACGTTTAAGCCGCAGTACGAGGCGGGGATTTTGGAAGTATTCGCCGAATTAGTTGAGAAGGGGCTTGTGCATAAACAATTAAAGCCGATTCACTGGTCCATCGGCAGCGGGACGGCTTTGGCCGAGGCGGAACTGGAATATAAGGACATTTCCTCGCCAAGTATATTTGTGAATTTCCCGATTGCCGCCGAAAGCATTGGCCGATTGGTGGAACTGGGGCTGGTTGAACAAGGTGCAGCCGAAAACGCAAAGGTCTGCTTTATGATATGGACGACAACGCCGTGGACGCTTGCAGCCAACTTGGCGGTAGCGGTACACCCCAACCTGGATTACAGCACGATAAATTTTGAAAAAGATGGCAGCAGGTTTATCTCGATATCGGCAACCGAACGACTCGGTGCGGTGGTTGCAGCAGGCGGACTAAGCGAAGGACAATACAGCGTCAGCGAAAAAACAGTTAAAGGCAGCGAACTTGAGTGGCTGCGTTACGAGCATCCGCTTGTAGAGAAAAACCCAACGGATAAAGACGCCTTTATGGTAATTCTTGCTGACTACGTTACTACCGAAGACGGTACGGGGCTGGTCCATACAGCGCCGGGGCACGGTATCGAAGACTATATATCAGGGCAAAAATACGGTCTGGCGATTTATTCGCCGGTGATGGACGACGGTCGCTATGACGATACGGTGCCGGACTGGCTGTGGGGACAAAAAGTGCTGGAAGTTGACGGTGTCGTAAATAACTACTTAAAAGAGAAGGGTCTGCTTTTTTCGCAGGAAGAGATTGTGCACAGCTATCCTCACTGCTGGCGCAGCAAAACGCCGGTGATATTCAGAGCTACGGAACAGTGGTTTATCAGCGTGGATAAAGAGATGCCCGGCATCGGCAAAAGCCTGCGTGATTTGTCTCTGGAACGGGTCAAGAAAGTCAAATGGATACCGGCCTGGGGCGAAAAACGCATTACGGGAATGCTGGAATCAAGGCCGGACTGGTGTATCAGCAGACAAAGAAGCTGGGGGCTGCCTTTACCGGTGTTTGTAAACCCGCAAGGCCGACCTCTGCTGACCAAAGAATCCGTATTAGCAGTGGCCCGGCATATCAGGCAGAAGGGCTCGGACAGCTGGTTTACAGATTCGCCTCGTGAGATTCTGGGAGAGGATTTTGAGCTGCCTGAAGGGTTTGATTTTGACGATTTGCAAAAGGAAGAAAACATTTTTGATGTGTGGTTCGAGTCGGGCTGCAGTTGGTACAGTGTAGCAAAAAAGGCCGGCTGGGAAGTGCCGGTCGATTTGTATCTGGAAGGGTCGGACCAGCATCGGGGCTGGTTTCAGTTGTCACTTCTGCCGGCACTGGGTTCAATTGGGAAAGAGCCGTTCAAAAGCGTGCTGACGCATGGGTTTACCGTTGACGAAAAAGGGATGAAGCAATCGAAATCGTTAGGCAACTATGTTAATGCCCAACAAGAAGTGGCAAAATACGGTTCGGATATTCTGCGGCTCTGGGTGGCAAGCGTAAACTATCAGGAAGATGTGCGGTGCACCGATGAGTTAATAGGACGGACGCAGGATGCCTACAGGAAAATCAGAAATACCCTGAGATATCTGCTCGGTAATATCGATGACTTCGACCCAAATGAAAATGCGATTAGCTACGACCAAATGAATGAGATAGATAAATGGGCGATGCAGCAGTCACAAAAGCTGATTACAAATGTAATAAAAGCATACGACAGCTTTATCTTTCACAAGGTCTTTTCGCTCATCTATAATTTTTGTACCGTTGAGATGAGCAATATATATATGGACGTGCTCAAGGACAGACTGTACTGCGAAGCATCGGACAGCCAGTCGCGGCGGAGCAGCCAAACGGCAATGCACAAAATACTGGATTGTCTGGTCAGGTTACTTGCACCTATCCTGGTACATACCTCAGAAGAAGCGTGGGCGGCGATGAAATTCAAATCGCAGACGGTAGAGAGCGTGCATTTAGCTGAGATGCCGAAGGTAGATGATTCGATAGATTTACAAAGTGCCGAGCCGAAGTGGGAAAAACTAATGGGGCTTCGTGATGAGGTGCTTCGGGTCCTGGAAGGGCTAAGACAAGAGCAAAAAATAGGAAGCAATCAGCAGGCAAGTGTTACCATTAACTGTTCTAAAGAGTCGGCCGGGCTCTTAGAGCAGTTTGGAGCGGAGCAGTTTGCTGCACTTTGCATTGTCAGTGAGGTAAAACTGCAAAAAGGCGCATCTGAAACAACCGTTGCAGCCCAAAAGAGCAGTTATCCAAAATGTCAGCGATGCTGGAATTACTCGCCAAGCGTTGGGGCCGACAGCAAATACCCTGATTTGTGCAAACGGTGTGTCGAGACAGTTAAGCTTTGTAGTTAGAAGAAGAGAAAGCTAATCGTTATTGGACTGCGGAGGTTCTTGTTCCATCTGGCGGCAGAACCTTTCATAAACATCATCAAAAGTTACAGTTTTAATGTCATATTTCGGGTCTGTGGAGTTTCTGGTGAATCCCCTGCCATAAGGGTCAATCGCAACAACGCAATCGCTCCTTCGATATGGTGCGACTCTGGCAGGATTTGAGCGGCCGAATATCATAACCAGCGGTTTTGCCAAAGCAGCTGCGATGTGACCAGGGCCTGTATCATTGCTTACCACAATTTTAGCAGATTTGAATAAAGGTATCAGTTCAGCGAGGTTTGTCAGGCCGGCAAAGTTCACTACGGGGACATTGACTATTGTTTTCAACTTTTCAACAAGGCTTTTTTCTGCTGCTGTTCCTATAGCAACTATTGCCAGGCCGAACTGCGATGAAATTTTATCAGCCAGAGCAGCAAAGTGTTCGACAGGCCAGTACTTGTCGGGGTGAGCGGAACTTGGTACAAGAACAGCATAGTTGTCAGGGTCGATACCATTATCCGCTAATAACCTGCCGACCGAATCGCAGGCGGCTGGGTTGTTCGGCAATATAAACTCTACGGCCAGGTCAGAGGCACCTGCGGCTTTGACGATTTTTAAGTAATAGTCAACCAAATGAATGCACTTGCGGTCATGGGTGACTTTGTGTGTGTAAAAGAGATGTGCGAATTCTCTTGCTGAGGCGATACCGAAACGTCTTTTGCAGCCGGAAAGCCAGCCCAAAGAGGCGGTTCTAAAAAGGCCCTGCAAATCAATAACGGTGTCAAACCTGCAGCGACGAAGACGACGAATAAGTGACAGTAATCGAGCCATCGCTTTGGGGTTGTACCAGGCCTTGCCAAGAAACTTACGGTCAAAAAAAATGATGTCGTTTAAATGCGGATGATTTTCAAGAAGCGGGGCAAATTCAGTTCTGACGAGCCAACTGATATGAGCATCAGGGAAATTTCTGCGCAGCGCCGAAAGCGCCGGCAGTGCCAAAACTATGTCACCGAGCGAGCTGGGCTTTATTATCAGAATGTTTTTTAAACTTTTGTTCATAATTATTTTTGAGCGGCGGCGGCTTTTAACACAGAACGCCTTCGTTTTGCTGCGGCAAGGATTGCGAGTTCACGGAAAATCCGCCGACGCTCAGAGGTCTCAATGCCAAGAAGATTACAATAAGCTGTAAATGTACGCAAGTAATCGGTTCGGTTAACAGCGCAATTACGAAGCAGCGATGCGGCAAGCAGCCATAATGAGCGAAACTGAAAACACCTGCGCCGCAGGCGGTAGCGCTTTATCCCATCCACATCAACAAGCATTACTTTATATTCATTTTTGGTATCTTTGTGCACGATGAAATTAGTGGCTTTTGAGTCTCTGTGCCACAGGCCGTTTTTGTGGAGAGACGCCAGAATATCAGCAAGCTGATAAGACAAGGTCTTTCTAATTGCAAGTTCGTCGGCGGGTGTTTTGGCGGAACTGAGGTTGTCGAGCTGCGAAGCAAAATTATAGAGATTGGGACTATCATCAAAATATTCGGTAATATAAATGCTTTGTTTGGTCAGCAGTAGCCATTTTTGCTGCAAAGCCGCAAAGGCCGCTGCCGTCGGCATACCCAAACGGAGCAATTCAACGGTGATTTTGAAGTTTCTAAGGGCCTTTCCGGGCCGAAGCGAACGAAAGAACCATCGAAAAGAAGCTTTGGGATAGTGACGCTTTAACAGGACTTTTAGCTGCTCGCCGGCAATTGTAAGGTTTTTTACAGCGACACAATTTCGGCCTTCTGTTTTTATGATTTTTTCGACATTTTCGAACAGCAACCAGGGCTGCGAGAGACATTCAGTCCAATCAGCTTTTGAAAAATTTTTACCGGATATACAGGTTACCGCCCTGCCGCTAAAGCCGTTACTGAGGTTGAGTGAAACAGCTTCGGTTCTTGTACCACAATTTTTCTGTGAAACAATCATCGTTGGGATATTGTAAGGCATAGAGAGTTATTGAGCAATTGATTATTGGATTATTAAAGGCGGCATTTGTAACCAAATTTGCCATTT
>CAYXPG010000143.1:0-5251 GCA_964467205.1 uncultured Pirellulales bacterium
ATATATTGCCAGTTTTCAAATGTGCTTGTGAACCCTTTTGGTTCTTTCCATCCAAACCACTTTAATTCTACCCCTCGCTCGCCGCACTCCTCTAAAAAATGACCGGCTTGTGCGTAAGAAATACCCGTGAGAGTGAACTGAAACGAGCTGGCTACATATTCTTCCTGGGATGGGCGTTCAGGCAAATATATATGGTTTGTGTCCTTCAATATTTTTTCTATTAAGCGATATCTGTCATTCCACCGTTGACAGTTTTTATCGAGATTTTTCAGTTGGGGTCTCAGGATAGCCGCCTGAAGATTTGACATACGCAGTGAAAAATTTGGAATTATTTTTTTGTATCGCTCAAAAACCTTGTTAGGCGGCCTTGAAATGTGTGACTCATACAGCATGTAAGAGCCTGAGTATAAGATGGCCTGGGCAATTATATCTTCATCGTCTGTCACCAGAAAACCACCCTCACCTGAATTCATATGTTTATAAGTTTGGGTGCTGAAGCAAGCTGTTTCGCCAAAGGTGCCGGTTAACCGTCCTGCCCATTTAGCTCCCAGCGTATGAGCGCAGTCCTCAACCATTTTAATATTATTGTTTTTGCATATCTCGACGATTTTATCCATATCAGAAATATGGCCGCGCATATGGGACAGCATTAAATATTTGGCGCCGCTTGATTCTATTTTGCGCAGGAGGTCTTCAGGGTCGAGGGTGTAATTATCGGTTATGTCCACAAGTACAACTTCTGCCCCGGCGTTTTCAATTGCTCCCGGTACCGGAGCCAAAGTAAACGAATTACAAAGAACTCGGTCTCCATGACGGACACCTAAACATTTCAAAGCAATATAAAGTGAACTGCCGCAGGAACTGAACGCTGCGCAATATTTCCTGCCAATGTATTCAGCGAACTCTTTTTCCAGCAGCGATGTTTCGGATGTCTCGCCTTTGGCTACGTTGTACCGATGCAAACGACCGGTTTTCATAATTTCTATGGCCCGGGCTATCCCTTCTTCAGGTATGGGCTCTTGCTTGGTAAAATCTTTATTGAATATTGTTCGGCTATGAGTGTTGTCGGCCATATCTGTTATCTTTTCTTTCTACGTTCAGTGCTTGAATTATCTGTAAGAGTTGAGCATCCTCATATTTTGGAGGGGTGCTTAGGCCCATAAACCTCAAAATCAAATGTGCGGTCCGGGAAATATTTCCTCAAGCGAACATCAGCTGCTCTGGCATGCCCTTCCATTCCCTCAATGCGGGAAATCCTGGATGTTACCGAACCTATTTTCAGGTTAGCCTCAGGAGATATCTTTTGGTAGGTAACGGTTTTTATGAATTTGCCCACGCTCAGACCTCCAGAATAACGGGCCGATTTGTTCGTCGGAAGAATGTGATTGGTTCCCGAAGTCTTGTCACCGTGAGGAACCGTGCATCCTTCACCGAGGAAAAGGGAGCCGTAATTGGTTAACCTCTTGAGCCACCAGTCGAGCTCTTCAGCCATTACCTGTACATGTTCTGCTGCATAATCATCACTTACTTCGGCCATCTCCTCACGGTCCGCACAAAGGACTACTTCTGCATAATCATCCCATGAGCTGCGGGCAACCTCAGGGTTAGGCAAATCACCTATAATCCTCGGCATCTCTTTCATAACCGCCTCTGCCAGCTCCCTTGAGTCGGTTACCAGCCAGACCGGAGAATCGTATCCATGCTCGGCCTGGCTCAGCAGGTCAACAGCTACGAGATAAGAATCTGCAGTTTTATCAGCCAGAATCAAAGATTCCGTAGGGCCTGCAAAAACGTCGATACCAATCTGCCCGAAAAGTATCCTCTTTGCCTCAGCCACAAAGCGGTTACCAGGTCCCACAATGACATCAGCCGGTTTGCCGGTAAAATGACCATAGGCCATAGCGGCAATCGCATTAGCTCCGCCCATAATCAAAAAAATATCGGGCTTACACAGCGAGGACGCATAGAGAATCGCAGGGTTAATCGTTTCGCCGTCATGCGACGGAGAAGCAGCAACCACAAAAGGTACACCTGCAGCTTTGGCCGTGGCAATACTCATAATAGCTGATGCAGCATGTGCAAAGCGGCCGCCGGGTATATAGCATCCTGCGCAATTGCAGGGGATAAGACGCTGACCTAAAGTCACGCCGGGGTAAATCTCAGTCTCAAATTCACGCATACTTTCACGTTGCTTTACCGCAAAGCCGTAAACCTGCTCGTATGCAAATTTAAAATCCTCTTTGACTGTGTCGGGCACCACCGAGCCTCTTTTTTTAACCTCCTCCGCTGTCAGCATAATTTTCCCCGACCAGTTCTTGAACTTTTTGCCGTAATGTTCAATGTAGGCCTGCTCGCCTTTTTCCCGAACTTTTTTCAGGATTCCATTGACGATTTGATGCGTCTCTGCCTCATCCGTTTCGGGTGTTTTTACAGCTTTTTTTAAGTACTCCATATAGTATACCCCTTCGCATTACCCGCCATTTCACATATTAAACTACTGACTGCTCGTCCAAATTTCGGGTCCTCAATACTATCAAAATCTTTCTCGTATTGCAATAAATTTTGGTTCTCGGTTAATCGTCTGACAAAAACCAGTATCATCCGACGGTTTAGCGACAAATCACGCAAACCTTACCCCCCCCCATAAAAACAGCCGGGGCCTATACCAAATCAAATCAGTATAGGCCCTGAACTGATGCAAATTCAACGCCTCATTATTGTCTTCGCAGCATATTACCAGCCGCTCTGGCAATCAGTTCGAAGCTTCGAACTTGGCAGTGCCGAAAAATATTTTAACCTTCATCGGCCTTTGGGTTATGAGTCAATAGCGTTTGGTGCTGGGATGTGCAAAATTGTTGTTGATTACGAGTTTGATTGCTGAGCGACGGTGTTTTCCACAAGTTCGTCCATTTTCTCAGGTAATACCTCTGGTGCTGATTTGGCAGCTAACGGCAAAAAGACGGTAAAGGTTGTGCCTTTATCCACTTCGCTTTCGGCCTCAATTCTGCCGTCGTGCATCATCACGATTTTATTAACGATGGCAAGGCCCAAACCAGTGCCCTGAATTTGTTTGCCGGGCCTTTGTACGCGGTAAAACCTCTCAAATATTTTTGGAAGCGCCTCCTTGGGTATTCCCATGCCCGTATCTTTGACGCTTAGAATCAATTCTTCGTTCTTGTGCCGAACATTGACGTAAATGCGGCCTTTTTCAGGTGTAAACTTGATTGCGTTGCTAATCAGGTTTGTTAAAACCTGAATAATTTTATCACTATCAAAACTGGCTTTGGGCAGGTTGTCCTCCAGTTGAAGATTAAGAGCGACCCCTTTATTTCCTGCCGAAGGAGACATTGCTTTATGAACATCTTCGATGACTTCTTTTATGCTATTTAGCTGTATATTAAGTCCCATCTTGCCTGCTTCAAGCTTTTGAAAATCCAGAACATCATTGATTAATCTGGCAAGTCTGTCTGCATTTCTTTTTGCGATATTTAAAAAGTTCCTTTGTTTACTATTAATTTCCCCTAACACTCCATCCAGGATAATGCTGACGCCTTCTTTTATAGATGCCAAAGGTGTCCGCAGCTCGTGTGAGACTGTAGATATAAACTGTGATTTCATCTCCATCGTCTCTTTGAGTTTTTCCTCGGCTTCCTTGCGTTCGGTAATGTCTCTGAAAACGCCTATCGAGCCTGTCGTTTTGCCTTCGGCATTTTTTAAGACACTGAGCGAAACATCAATGTCAATTACTTTGCCGTCCTTTTTAATCATCTTTGTTTCCAGGTGATGCTGCATCCCTTTTTGTCTTACATTGTGGCTTCTTATTTTTTCCCACTCCCAGGCAGGGTAAAGTGAACTGACCGGTTTAAGATACAAATCTTCTTTGTCCATTCCAAGAAGAGTTTCTGTAAACTTGTTCCAGGAAATCATCTGTTCCTGTTCATCGGCCATTGTAATGGCAATTGCTGAATTTTCGAAAATTGTCCGATACTTTTCTTCGGTCAACTGGAGTTTGTTGTCCGTCTTCTTTCGCTCGATAGCATAATAAATGGATTTATTTAACGTACTTGTGTTGTAGTTACCTTTTATAAGATGCTCCTGAGCACCGCAGGTAAGGGCTTTTAAGCCAAAGTCCTCATTGTATTCGCCTGTAATAACTACAATTGCCCCTTGAGGATGTCTTTGACTTATTCCAACCAAAGTATCCAGGCCTTTACTGTCCGGAAGATTTAAATCCAGCAGCACCACGCTAAAATTAATTCTGTCCAGAAGTTCGAAAGCGCTCTGAAGAGTTTCAGCGGATTTTACTTCTGAAATAGGCAGTGAGGATTTGGATAGCAATTGCAGTAATAGTGTTTTGCTTGTCGGGTCGTCTTCGACGATGAGTATTGTTAATGGTTCTAAAGTGCCGTATTTTATTTCTTGACTCACTTTTTGTTCCTATAAATATCTTTTGTCACAAAATGCGACAAAAATGCTCTCTTGCCTGTGATTACACAAGGCAGCCGAAGACGGGGCTGATATTCAGCAAGGGTTTTAATAATACACTTTTGGTCTCTGCCGGCCCCGTTTTTGGGCCGGCTTTTATACATTATTCCGGGTTTTTATTTTCCAGGGTATTTGTGATTTTTTCTATCAACTCCGTGAAATCAAACGGCTTTGTAACGTAGTCCGCAATCCCATACGATAAGGCTCTGGCTATGTCCTGCGCCTCACAAAGTGCGGTGCACATTATTACGGGTGTGTCTTTTAAGTCTGGGTGCTTCCTGATGCGCTCAAGCATCTCGTGCCCATTCATAACCGGCATATCGGTATCCAGCAGTATAAGGTCGGGTTTTTCATTCACTGCTTTTTCCAGCCCTTCTTCGCCGTTGGCGGCGGTGATGACCTCGCATTTACACCATTCCAGGCGGCATTGAATGGTGCTGACCAAATCGGGCTCGTCATCAACGACGAGTATTCTCGCCCGGCCGAGATGCTTCTTTGACTTGAATATGCCTAACACCACCGCATTCCTTATCAAAATTACATATTTGAATCTGTTGAAGTTCTGTCCTCACGGATTCGTTTTATAGATTTTTTCGACTTAAACGTGTGTTCATATTAGCCAAAAATACAGCTAACGGTTAAAAATGGCAGGGGAGGTGGATTACAGCCTGATAAGTTTAGATTTTTTCGGAACCGGCCGGGATTATCAGTCGTCTGCTGTGCCGTTTATTTCCACTAATGAGGTTTTGCCCCGGTTTTGTTAGGG
>CAYXPG010000144.1:0-5249 GCA_964467205.1 uncultured Pirellulales bacterium
TTGGCTCATTGTACAATGTGCCTGTGTTGCCGTAGCCGGAAGAATCCACAGCGGTGTTGCCGTCGCCCTCGTCAAACTCCCACCAGCCGATAAGCTCGCCTATCTGCCGCTGGTGGTAGTTGGTCACAAGCCAGTTGGATGATAATACTTCCAAATCATCATAATCAATATAATCAATAGTAAGGTACTTCCAGGCTGTGATACTTACGCCGTCGTCATCTGTTACGGTGCAGGAGATAAGATAGTCTCCTTCGTCGGCAAAAGTGTGTGAAGGGGATGGGTCAGTCGAACTATTACCGTCGCCGAAGTTCCATTCGGTGCTGACAATACTACCGTCAGAATCATTTGCATCCATTGTAAAATCCACATCTAAAACATCTGTCTCGGTGGTTATGGATACAGTTGGCGCATTGTTGTCATATTGAACGTTGTCAAGACAGTAAAGCAGGCTGTAAGCATCTTCTGCCATTTGGTGCTCAACTCTGTTCACGTCTTCAAAGGGGGGTGCACCCATAGAGCGCCATTGTGGCAGCAGCTCGTTAGTAACCGTATCAATCATATGTGCTTCAGCAGGGAAGGTGCTTGCCTGAGTGGCTGCTTCGTTTCCGGTAAAAAAAAGAGATTCTGCACGGTCGTACATATCACCGCTGGCCAGAGGCGATGGGATGCCTGAAACCATCACCCAGGTCGGCACCGCAATACTGTAATTGGTTTGCCCCAATATAGTCCACATAGTGGCCAGCGCAGGGTCTTCGCCCGGGGCTACGCCGTGAACGATGATAGCTGAGACGGTCGCGAAGTTTGCGATTGTGTCAAAGGTTCGACCTGGGCCGTAACGGATATACTCAAAACCACTGTTAGGCTCGGAATCTCCCTGTATGATTGTTTTTACAGAAAAATTATTTGAATCGACCAGTCCGTGTATGTTGTAGGTGCCGGAATAATAACGACCGCCGATACCTGTATTGTCGGTGCCGTCCGAGCGATAATGATACTCATTGGCACGAACGACAAAACCAAATAGACCCTGTGCCTGTCGGTTGGGATTTACAGCGTCGTACTCGGCAAACCATGAACCGTGGTCAATCTCGAACATGCTGGCATTTCCGGAAGCATCGATGAAAGGGAAATTGCCTCCTGCGTCTGTGACGGTCAAAAGATAGTTTCTGATTTGGTTCATACTGCTGCAGTTTGCAAGTATGTAGGTCTGAGGTGCACTGTTTGCACCACCTGCAACGGTGGCATTTCCAGTACCTACTCCGGCCTCGTTGAGCCCGAGGTACACGCTGCCGCCTATATTGCGGACGCCAAGGTAGTTATATGGAGAGCTGGAGATGTGAGTAATCTGTTGTCTACCAATGGCATCACGTACCTTCCACATAATCGGACGACCATCGACAGTCGCTAATCCACTTGCTGTGCCGACAGTGCAGGCAGGTAAATCCTCTGGAAAAAACAAAAGAAATAATACCGCAGCTATGAAAAATACTACAGCCAGGCCCTGTTTTTTTCCTTTTACGTGAGTGTGCTTTTTCATCCCCGGCTCCTTAAGTCCCATAAAAACCACAAAATATTACATCGATACTACGTGATTATACCTAACTTGCTGAGTGAAATCAACAAAAAAAATGGCTTATTTTGAGCCAAACTATATTCTGTGTATTTTCCGCCGTCTATTGCCAGGCTGGGAACGAACATGAGTTGTCGGTCCCTTGTGTAAGGTTTGTAACGTTGGCCAAAAACGAAAATCAGAACCTGCTATTTCGGTATTATGCTTATATCCTTCATAAAATCAAGGTTTTTTCCTATATTCACTTTTTTGAGAGATACAGTCGTTGGTTTAATGTGTTTTTATGCTGGTAACCCTGCCGCTGGTACCAAGGATAAGCACAGCCCTACCGAATCAAATCAGTACAGCCCCACACTGTATTCTGGAACTATTCTCCGAGGTGACGGACGATGCCGTATTTGCGAAGTACTACCATGTCGGCTTTTCTGGCGGCCTGGTCCTGCTGAGATTTATAATCAACGTCCATAACTTCAACAAACTCTGCTGTGTAGTCTTTCAGCACGCCGCAATATTCAAATATTTTATCGCCTTGCAGCAGCTCGAGCACGACCTTGCTGCCGATATATTTTTCCAGCAAAGGCTCAAAAGAAGTTCCCGCCGAACCTACTAATTCCTGCTTCATCCGACTGACATATTTATCCTGCGAAGTCAGCACCGCCCCGGCCGGCGTAGCTCTCTTGGCATGGCTGATTAACATATTGAGCACTTCGGTCACCGAATCTCTTACCGTTTTGAAGACATTTTTTACTTTTCTTGTAAGCCTTCGAGTAAGTGCCGGATGATATGTTCTTTTTAATTCCTTTTCCCTCTGCTTTTTATTACCTTCGCTCAACTGGTCGTGGTAGCGAATCAGTGCCAAAATATTAGAATACTCAGCTTTGTACAGAATATAGCTTGTCTCGTCGTGCCCGTCCTCATCTTTATGCTTTTCGGGATAAATGAATTCCAGGCCGGTATTCTCCACCCGCAGTTTACCCCAGATTGTCCTGCCATCTAATGCCTGAAGAGTTACCATATTGCGCTCAAAATCTTTCAGACATTTGTCCCTGCTCGTCCTTCTGACAAAGGCGCCGACAAAGGTAGCTAAAACGATAAAAATTATAGTTATGGCTACAGGCATTTCAGATTTCCCTTAATACCAACCCTGGTTTAACTTTGCTCTTGTGGCGCAACCATATCATCGCAATTATTGTATCGGCCCGAATTGCTTCTGTCAAATCAAGAAACCCCATCGCTTTGATGGGGTTCCATCGTGTTTTCCTCTCATTTTTGTGCAGGTCAAAGCTCCGGCCATCACAGCGACCCCTACAGCCAGCCCTTCGACCGATGCTCCTGCCTGGTCCCATGGTAAGTGGTCAGAACATACTCAAATTTCTTTGCCGAGGCCGGTTTCAATGTAAGGGTGAATTTGACAGTGTCTTTATCGGCCTTTTCGTATTTCCCGAAATCGCCGGTTTTTTTCAGGTCCCAGTAAGAAGTGCCGAAGTTGCGCTTGATTTCCACCTTGATTGGGATGTCCCGCGTGTTTTTAACTTCAACCTTGAATTTACGTATCTCGTCCCAGCCGGCAATGTTGCCCTTGCGGTCAAAGTCGTAGTTGTCCGTGGCAAAATCCATAAGCTTCGGCTCAACAACAACATCAGCGACAGCCCCGAGATTAAGCTCGACGTCCTCATCGACGGGAATATATTTGAAAGACGACTGGCCGGTGTAAGATAAGTGGCCCTGGGCATCAGCGCCCCTGTAAACTTTCAGCATTCCGCCGGGAATGGGTGTATCGCCCAGATTGTGCTTTTCGTCATTTTTGAAACTGATAAACCGCACAACCGAATCGCCGTAGCGCTGCTGCTCATATTTATACAGATTTACCAACGGCACATCGTCAACATCAAAACTTATCAGTCGTTTCGACCAGCCGGTAGGAATTGTCTCGGTCCCTTCAATCGTATAAAGAAAATACTCGCTCAGACCCTCCTTTTTGATTTCCTTCGGCTTATATGCTATTTCAGCTGCTGCTGCTCTATCAAACAACATCATTCTTCTTTTGGCTTCTTCAAGCTCAAGTGGCGGCGCTCCTTTAGGCAGTATTTCCCCCGGCCTGCCATAAGGATACTGCCTGCGGGCAAGGTCAGCAATCCGGTCAAGGATATGGACTTTGCCGACAATCAGTCGAGTTTGAGCGTTTTCATAGTCTTCGCCGCTATTGTTGGTTACCCTGACATAGCCCTGCAAACGCATTTTCTTTTCATCTTCTGTCAGCGTCCCCATATAGAACGCCCGCCAGGAAAGGCCGCTGGTCAGATACGAAATCTCCACCGGCACATTACCCTTTACGCCGCTTTTGATGTTCCACAGGCCGAGGTTTCTTACTCTCGGCGGAAAAGTCAAATCAGCAATGTCGATTTTGCCGGCGTCCGTCTTCGGCAGCATCTCAAGACTGGTCGGGTCAATCAGTGTATTGGCCCAGGAAAACTGCAGCTTATTTGCACCTTCTTTCAGCGTAAGGCCCCTGCTTTCACGCACCAAAGTCAAATCCGCCGAATTATAGATAGTAAGCTGTACGGTATCGCGAGTTGGCAATGTAACCAAATCGACCTTGGCCTTTGCAGTACCGGCTACCGCAGTGATTATAACTAACACCGAAATTAAACGTTTCATTTTGCTGCTCCTTTAATTTGAAAGGTTCTGTTGTTTATCTGTTTCCTTACGGCCTAATGTTCCGGCGGTGATAGTGCATCTTCAGTTGCTTTGTCGCCGGCCCGGATTTGCCGCGGGCAGGCAATGTTATCTCAAATTCAAGGGTATGGGCGTCCTTTTTGACGTACTCCATATTGCATTTTTCCATATCCCACTGGCCGGGTATGTGCTGTATCATCGTAAGTACTGCGGGACTGTCCTTGAAGTTTTCAATCTTTGCGGTGATTACTTCGTCGGTGTCGTAGAGAATAATCCTTGTCCTTTTATTGTTGTACCTTACGTTGATTCTTTTGTCCGTCATTTTTCGCTGTGTTACGACGATGTCACGACTATCGCCGATATAAAGTTCGGTTTTTTCGCCGACCGGCACCAGTGCTGTTACATCCTCACCTAAAAAGATGGTGCTTTTTTGTCCATCATCCTGAAAGAGTCTTGCCTTGCCGCCCCACAGGGCAAATTCGCCTAATCCGCTTTCGGTGTTATTTACAATTCGATAGCTGACCGGTATGCCGACATTTCTATTCTCGAGTTTTTCCGGGTCCCACGGCAGTTTGGCCGCATCGAACGTCCATATTTTCATAATCGGCACTTTCGGCTTCTTCAGAAACAGCATCTGCTTGGTTTCCTCGTGTTTGATGCCCTGCTCGAATGTCTCGCCGTAATCCAGCAGCACACGTGCCCTGTCGAAATCCTCGCCTGAGAAGTTGCGCAGCACCAGAAAGCTGGTCAAATCGACCGCCGTCTCGGCCTTGTCGGCGATGGCCTTGTAAGTTATCAGCCGGTCGATATTACGCAGCAGATAGCTGATTCGCACCGTCTCGGCATAGTCGCCGTCACTGCTGATTTCCCAGACAAGGGCCGCCTCAGCAGGAGGATAGCTTACATTAAGCAGCGTTACTTTTTCCGGATTGTCGAGAGCTGCTAATCGAATCGAATCGGCATCGATGCTGACGCCCTTCCAGGAAAAATCCACCTTGTTAAG
>CAYXPG010000145.1:0-5214 GCA_964467205.1 uncultured Pirellulales bacterium
TGGAACATCCTGTTGGGCAGCTTGTTGGGTGGTGGAATTTTGATGATGCCGATGCCAATGACAATAGCGGTAATGAGCATCACGGCACACTCATAGGTGATGCGAATATAGTTAACGACCCCTGTATGGGAAAGGTGCTGGAATTGGATGGCGACGATGATTATGTAAACTGTGGACTGGGTAGTTGGGCTGACATCCAGGGTAAAATCACAGTTGCTGCCTGGATTAAGGTTAACCAGTTTGATAAGTCATGGCAGACCGTTCTGGCCAAGGGCAACAGCACCTATAGGCTCCAGCGTTCAAGCTCAGATAATTATATGACCTTCTGGTTGAATACATATCAGGAGCCTGATTGCAGAGATGCCACAGGAACGGTCAATGTCAATGACGGCAAATGGCATCACGTTGCCGGAGTCTTTGATGGAGATATGGTTTATCTATATGTGGATGGCCTCGTTGACGGGGTGACAACTTTCACAGGCGGTTCCATAAATACCAACACCTATGATGTTTTAATCGGCAAAAATGCTGAGACTGACTCTCGCCAGTGGAATGGCTGGATAGACGATGTCCGCCTTTATGACTATGCCTTGAGTCCGAGTGCAGTTGAGTGGTTGTATGAAGGTGCGCCGGTACCTGAGCCGGTGGATTATCTTTGTTTTGAGAGACCAATTGGCGATTTGAATGGTGATTGCAAGGTTGATTTTGGGGATTTTGAGATGCTTGCCTCCAATTGGCTTGAGTCGAACCTTTGAGCAAAAGGGGAGAGTTATTTTTTGTTGATTTCTTCTTTTATTTGATTCAATAAGTTAATAGCTTCGATTGGGGTAAGGTTGTTTAAGTCAACCGATGAGAGTTTTTCGAGGACGGATTTGTGTTTTTGGACGAAGAGTGATTCGGCGGAGGGTTCTTTTGTTTTGTGTTTTGCCAGGTGCTGTCCGGAGGCTTCTTTTGCGAAGGTGTTTTCCAATTCTTCAAGGATTTCTTTTGACCTTTCAAGGATAGAGATGGGGATGCCGGCAAGTTTGGCGACGTGTATTCCGTAACTTTTGTCGGTTCCGCCTGGCAAAATTCGGTGGAGAAAGATAACTTCGTCTGCCCACTCGCGAACGGCAACGTTGCAGTTTTTAACATTTGTGAATAGTTCTGCCAATTCGGTCAACTCGTGATAATGAGTTGCAAAAAGCGTTCGGCACTTCAGTTTTGTTGCGATATGCTCGGTGATGGCCCAGGCGAGAGAAAGGCCGTCATAAGTGCTTGTGCCGCGTCCGACCTCGTCGAGTATCACGAGAGATTTTTCGGTGGCGTTGTTAATGATGTTTGCGGTTTCAGTCATCTCGACCATAAAGGTTGATTGGCCGCGAACCAGTTCATCCGAGGCGCCGACCCGGGTGAAGATTCTGTCGACCAGGCCGATAGTTGCATCTTTTGCGGGGATAAAAGAGCCTGTCTGCGCCATCATAACCAAAAGGGCGACCTGCCTTATATAAGTGCTTTTTCCACTCATATTTGGGCCTGTGATGATTAAACAATCACCGGCCTTGCCGCCAAGCTCGATATCGTTTGGGACGAATTCCGGGCCGAGCGTTTCGGCGAGGACGGGGTGTTTGCCCTCATTTATGAGCAGCTCTGGGCAGGTTGTTATTTTGGGGCGGATGTAATTGCGTCGTTGAGCCAGGTAGGCGAGGGCAGCGAGGCAGTCGCATTGTGCGAGGGTATCTGCAAGAGACTGGAGTCGGCTGATATACTGGGCGGCCTGGCGACTGATTTGCTCGAAGAGCTGCTGCTCTAACTGGAGTGCCCTTTCAGCGGCATCGAGCGCCCTGATTTCATATTCTTTTAGTTCTTCGGTGATGTAACGTTCGGCATTTTTGATTGTCTGCTTTCGTACGTAGTCGGGCGGGGCCTTGTTGGCTGATGAATGATTAATTTCGAGGTAATAGCCGAAGACCTTGTTGTAGCCGATTTTAAGATTGGCGATTCCGGTTCGCAGGGCCTGCTCTTTTTGATAGTTTTTCAGCCAGGTTCGGCCGTCTTTTGATATTGAACTGAGTTTGTCGAGTTCATCACTGAAGCCGGTTCGTATTACACCGCCATCGCGAAGGTGGGTAGGGCTGTCGGGCTCAATAGCGGCTTCGAGCAAGTCGGCCAATTTGTCCATGCTGTCACATTTTCCGGTAAGCTGCGCGAGCAGGTCAGCTTTGAATGGTTGCAGGAGCTCGGCCAGCAGCGGCACTTTTCTCAATGTGGCAGCAAGGGACAGTAAATCCCTTGGATTTGCCCGGAAAGTGCTGATACGGGCTGCGATTCTTTCAGTGTCGGCTATGGTTGAAAGCAGTTTGCGAATATCGGTTAATTGGGTCTGGGCCTTCTTGAACAGCTCAACGGCGTCCTGGCGAAGCTCGATAGAACCGATGTCGCATAGCGGCATACAAAGCCAATTGCGAAACATACGGGCACCCATCGGGGTTAGTGTTTCATCGAGGCAGTCGAGCAGGGAGCCTTTTTTGCTTTCGGTGCGTATTGTCCGGAGGATTTCGAGACTCTGTAGTGAAGTCTGGTCGATTTGCAGGAAATTTTTTCGATTGATTTTTTTTAGGCTCTGGATGTGGCTGAGTGTTGTTTTTTGGGTTTCGTTTAGATATTCAATAACGGCACCGGCGGGGGGGATGAGAATCAGCTCGCCGTCGGAGATGCCGAACCCTTCGAGGGTGGTTGTGCCGAGATGTTTGAGGAGTCGCTGCTTTGCCTGATAATGGTCGAAATACCAGGAAGGGCGCTCGGTTACAATTGCACCGGTCAGGAGAGCGATGTCTTTGGCGAGTTTTCTTGTTTCAGCTTCAAATAGTTCGCCTCGTCTGTCGGGGAGGAGACATTCGGCAGGGGAGAGACGGAGCAGTTCGTCGAGCAGTTTCTCTTCAGGGATTTGCTGGACGAAAAAATGGCCTGTTGAAATATCGACCCAACTGATTGCGGCTGTTGGGTTGGGTGTGAGGCTGATGGCACAAAGGAAGTTTTCCTGCTTTGCGTCTAAAAGGATGTCATCGGTGAGGGTGCCGGGCGTTACAATTCGGACGACATCGCGTTTGACGACGATGCCTTTAGCGGTTTTGGGGTCTTCAACCTGTTCACATACGGCGACTTTGTAGCCTGCCTCGAGCATTTTTTTCAGGTATCCGTCAACGGCGTGATAAGGTACGCCGGCTAATGGGATGGGATTGTTACCTTTGCTTCGGGAGGTCAGGGTCAGGCCGCAGACCTTTGAACAGGTTACGGCATCGTCGTAAAAAGTCTCGTAAAAATCGCCCATACGGAAGAACAGGATGCAGTCGGGGTGTTTTTCCTTGAAGTGTGAAAATTGCTTCATCGCAGGCGTTAATTTTTCAGTTTTTGCGGTCATAGAAGCAAATTATACACGAAGTCGGGCGTTTAACAACTCTGTTATGATAGAAAGGCTTTTTCTTTTAGATTTTGCGTTGAGAAGTTGTTTTAGCAGCTTTTCCTGGCGGGCTGTAAAGCAGACGGCGGAGTTAAGTTCAAAATCGGCGGCGCCGCAGATTTGCCGGATTTTGTTTAGAAGGTTTTCGATGCCGGTTTCGAGTTTGGCGCTTATCAGAACAGTATTTTTCAAAGCATCAGGCAGTTGAGCGGGGTCGAATCCGGCGGGTAAGTCGGATTTGTTTAAGACGGTGAGGATTTTTTTGCCGGCAGTTTTTTTGAAAAGACTTTCATTAAGCTGGTCTTTGCTTTGGCTATTGTCCAGCACCAGTAAGAGCAGGTCGGCCTGGTCTAAGAACTCAGCGCTTTTTTGCCGGGCTTTTTTTTCGACGATATTTTTTGGCGTTGCTTCGAGCTCTTCGTCCAGTCCTGCGGTGTCAATGAGTGTAAGCGAAAGAGGGCTGATTTTGCATTGGGCGCTGACCCAGTCGCGTGTCGTTCCTTTTATGTCGGTAACGATTGCTTTTTGCCGGCCTGCGAGGCAGTTCAGCAGAGTGCTTTTTCCGGTGTTTGGCGGGCCGACTATTGCAACTGTGCAGCCGTAAATAATCAATTTTGCGGCTTGGCTTGTATTGAGTATTTGCCGGACATCGGCTTTGATTTCGTCGAGCGTAATTGATTTTATGTTGTTTAGCCAATTCTGTACTTTTTTGCTCAGGCCGATATCGATTTGATTTTCGAGTATTTTAGTTCCTTCGATTGTTTTTGCATTTAGCTGGGCGATTTTGGCTTCGATTTCGATTGTGTTGAAGCGTTTTTGTGCAGTGAGGGTTTTTGTGAGAAGCTGCTGGGCGGTGAGGAGTTTTACCCCATTTTTTTGCAGTAGTTTCATTATATCAGCAATAATAATTGGATTGCCGTGACAGTTTATGGCAAAGGTGTTTGGCGTTTCACAGCCGATTGTAACGTGGTCGATGGCCCTGGAGCCATCGGTGATTGTACCAAGTAGTATTTGACCGGGTTGAAAAGGCGCGGTTTTACGAGTTTTTGGGACAAAGATTTTTTTCAAGGCGGCATCGGCGTTTTCCCCAAAAAGCTGAATGGTTGCTATCGCGGAAGTTCCTTTGCCAGTTATAACAGCAGCGAAAATACTCATAGTCAGGTAGTTCACTCCTTTTGTTCGAGATATTTTCGATAAGCCAAAGCGATTCCTTTTACGACGAGGTTCGGGACGTATGAATCGATGAACTGGCAGTCGTCTTTTATGATTTTAGCGGCGGCGCCGGTGATGACTGTTTGCGGCCATCTGCCGATTTTTTCGGCATACCGCCTGACGACCTCCTCGAGTGTGCCGATGGCTGAATAATACAAGCCGCAATTTATGGCCTGTTTCGTAGTCTTGCCGTATGGTGATTTTGGCTTAGTGACGTTTATCTGCGGCAGTTGTGCGGTGTTTTCCTTTAAGGCCTTTGCACTGATTTCGAAACCGGGACAAATGGCGCCGCCAAGAAAGATTCCCCTTTCATCAACCAAATCGATTGTGACCGCAGTTCCGAAATCAGCCACTACGACTGCATCCTCAACTACGGCGTAGGCGGCGGCGGCGGCGATAATACGGTCGATACCAACTTTTTCAGGCTCATCAACCGACAAGTCCATCGGCAGAGGTATGTTTTTACCAATGAGCAATATTTTTTCGCCAAGAACTTTTTCTATTAACTGCCGGATGAAGTTTGTTTGTTTTGGGCTGACGCTGCTGACGACGATAACACCATC
>CAYXPG010000146.1:0-2825 GCA_964467205.1 uncultured Pirellulales bacterium
ACAAGGGCAACCGCTTCAATTTCGACGTTGACGCCCTTGGGCAGTCGGGAGACCTCCACACAGGCCCTGGCCGGCGGGTCTGCAGGGAAGAATTCGGCATATATCTTGTTTACCACGGGGAAATCGTCCATATTCGTAATAAAGACTGTGGCCTTTACGACCTTATCCAGTGAACTTCCCGCCGCTTCCAGCACTTGCCTAAGGTTGTTCAGTACCTGTCTGGTCTGGGTTTTAATATCGCCTGTTACAACGCTGCCGGTAGCAGGGTCCATAGGTATTTGACCGGAAGCAAAAACCAGAGCTGCGGTACTGACCGCCTGTGAATAGGGCCCAACAGCCGCGGGTGCTTTTTCCGTATTGATGATTTTTTTACTCAACTGACTTACCTCCTTACTAAAATATGTTAAAAACGAGTTATGCAAAATATCTTAAACACGAAACATCATTCCGTAACCCGACACAGCGGGGAAGGATTTATCGTTAATTAGATACCAGAATTCAGCGATTAAATCCAGTGGTTTTTGAAAATATTTTGGTCGCTCAAAAGATTGTGTGCATCACAGGTTATATAAGAATTTGACGAACTCGAATCTTGAATTTTTGAAATATTACTTGCTATATTGCCGGGCAAAATTTAAGATGGATGCACAGTAAATTATTATTGATAGGGACATATTTATGAGAAATTTGAATCAAATGGTCAGAGGTGTTTCATTTTTTATCTGTGTTTTATTACTAATGGCGGGATGCTCTAATGCTCTTAATGCTTCGGCTAAAACTCCGCCTGCCAACACATTCGCAAACGGTGTTGTGGTCTGTGAGCACAAAATTGCTGCGAAGGTAGGTGCGGACATTCTCAAAAAGGGCGGTAATGCCGTCGATGCTGCGGTGGCGACCTCTTATGCACTTGCGGTTGTTTATCCGAGTTCGGGAAATATCGGCGGCGGCGGGTTTATGTTAATCAGGACGGCAGATGGAAAGGCCGCCGGCATTGATTATCGTGAAAAGGCCTCTTCGAAAGCGTTTCGTGATATGTACCTTGATAAAGACGGCAATGTCGTAATGAGTCTAACCAGAAACGGGGCGTTGGGCGTTGGCGTGCCGGGCACAGTGGCAGGGACACTGTATGCACTGGAAAAATACGGTACTATGAGCCGGCAGGAGGTTCTGGCACCTGCTATCGAGCTGGCGGAAAAGGGCTTCGTTCTTGATTATCAAATGGCCGCCCCCTACAACGAAAGCAGAAAGATTCTTGAGATGTTCCCGGAAACTAAAGCACTTTTTAAGAAGCCGGACGGTTCACGATACAATGCCGGCGAACTGTTTGTCCAGAAGGAACTCGCAAAGACGCTCAAAGCAATCGCCGAGAAAGGCAGGGATGGCTTTTACAAGGGCCTGGTCGCCGACCTTCTGGTAAAAACGATGAAGAAATACAACGGTATAATAACTCATAAAGACCTTGAGGATTATAAAGCTGTCGAGCGGACACCGGTTAGTGGGACATACCGGGGCTATGGAATTGTTTCAATGCCTCCTTCCAGTTCCGGCGGAATCAGCATAATTGAAATGCTCAATATCCTTGAAAGATATGACATTGGGGCATCGGGCTGGAATACCGCAAAAACAGTCCATCTCGTAGTCGAAGCGGCAAAGCGGGTGTATGCCGACCGTGCTAAATACATCGCCGACCCCGATTTTATAAAGGTTCCGACTAAAAAACTGACTTCGAAGAAATATGCCGACATCAGGGCCAAGGATATCGACCCGATGAAAGCAACTCCGAGCAACGAGATAACGCACGGTAATGCAGCAGAATTTTCCATCGCCGGCGGCGAAACAACGCATTGTTCGGTAGTTGATAAAAATGGTATGGCAGCTTCGTTCAGCACAAGTCTGTGCCGTTTTTACGGCTGCTATCTTGCGGTCGAAGGGGCGGGATTTCTGCTGAATAACCAGATGCAGGATTTCAGCGCAAAGGCTGGTGTACCGAACAAGGCCGGGCTTGCGTACGGCGAGGAAAATGCAATCGAACCAAATAAACGAATGGTCAGTTCAATGGCCCCAACTATTGTTACCAAAGACGGCAAAAACTTCATGGTTACCGGCTCGCCGGGAGGAGCTGCTATCATCACTGCTCTGGCTCAGTGTATTATGAATGTCATCGACCATAAAATGGAGTTTCGGCATGCTGTCGAGTCGCCACGTTATCACCACCAGTGGCTGCCGGACATAATATATTCCGAGAAAAACAGGGATGTGTTTTCCGAAGAGACGGCAGCAAAGCTAAAGGAGCTTGGCCATAAAATAAAAACCAAGAAGAGTATTGGAAATATCCAGGCAATTCTTATCGACCCCCAAACCGGGCTGTTCACAGGTGTCTGTGACAATCGTAGAAAACCGGCCGGCATGGCTTGCGGCTATTGAATAAATACTCAAACTGACCCGTTTCTTTGAAATGGTCAGTTTGAATATTAAAGGAGAATCACGATGTTTATGAAACGAATAGTTTTTTCATTACTGATTTTTGCAGTATCAGCAGGACTTATCTGGGGCGGGGTTTCAACCGCCTGTACTATCGGGGCTGCATCAGGCAAGGCAACGGCGGACGGCAGGCCGATGATTTGGAAAACAAGAGATACCGGCGTAAAGAATAACGAGCTTTATTATAATACATCCGGCAAATACAAATTCCTTTCGCTGATAAATGCCGGAAGCACAGCTTCATGGCACGGTGTGAATGAAAAAGGCTTCTCAATACTAAATTCATCATGCGGCGACCTGCGTGACCGGTCAAGGGCAAGGCGTTCAAGAGACCCGAATGCCCC
>CAYXPG010000146.1:2925-5196 GCA_964467205.1 uncultured Pirellulales bacterium
TCAAGGAATTTAGAAAGACGTCTGGATAACGGTACTCTTATGCGTTATTCGCTGGCAAACTGTGCGGATGTGGCGGAATTTGAAAAACTCCTCGAAAAAACAAATAAAACCGGCAGAAGAACTGCAGGCAATTTTGTGGTTATGGATGCAAAAGGCGAGGTTGCTATTTTTGAAACGGGCTCAAAAAAGTTCACGAAGTTCGATGCCAAGGACCCGAATGCTGCGCCGAATGGTTATATCCTCCGCTCAAATTTTGCCTTCAGTGCCGGTGAAGAAAACAACAGCAGCTGGAGATATTCGTTCAACCGTTACAAAAGGACGAGCGATTTGGTCAAAGGTTTTTATGCCGACGGCAAGGTGACTTATAAAGACATTCTCCGCACTCAGATGCGGGATTTTTCGGATGTCAAAGGCGAGGCAATTTCTGTTCCGTTTGCCGGCAGGTCCGATGCCAACGTCCCGGCCGGTTATATTAAAAACCGCTGGAGCCTCTGCCGTGCCAGTACAGCTTCGACGGCGCTGGTTGTTGGAGTTCGTGACGGCGAAGACCCAAGGCTGAGCACGATGTGGACGATTCTCGGCCAGCCGGCCGCCGCTGTTGCCGTGCCATACTGGCCGGTCGGCAAAACCCCGCCCGAGGCCGACGGGCCGGAAACCGCACCACTGTGCGACGTCTCAAGGAAAATAACATCACAGCTTGTCCTTCGTTCGACAACCCTCCAACAGCGACAAAGTAGATACTACATCGACAGCTATAAACTCAAAGATGACAAAGGCAACGGTCTCTGGGCGATACTTTTTCCAGTAGAAGATAAGATTTTTGCAGAAGCTGAGGCCAGACTCGCAAAATGGCGCAAGAGCGGCCCTGATGTCGAGGAAATGCTGGCAACGGAGAATAAACTTGCAAAAGATGCCTTGACAATTCTTGAAAAGGCATCCAAAAAACTCAATACCTTCAGGCCGGACAAAGGTGATTTGAACTAAACCGGTTCCGAAACCGTTAAGGAATCGGTCGGAAAGTAGTTGAAAACTTAAAGCTAAAAGCTAAAAATCATAGCGTAAAACTTGAAATTAGAAGAGTTTTGAATTTTAAGCTATGGTTTTGCATTTTTCGCTTTACGTTTTTTGCTTTTTTAAGGGTGAAAAGATGTTGAAGAGCAAGGGTATTGTATTTTTATTACTTGTCAGTTCTGTTTTTGTTGGAAGTTCGTCCGCGTGTACTATCGGCGTTGCCTCAGGCAGGGCCACTGCCGACGGCAGGCCGATGATTTGGAAAACAAGAGATACCTACCACAAAAACAACGAGGTTTTTTATAACGATGAGTACAAATATAAATTTATCGGCGTAATAAACGCAGAAGAAGGCGACCCCGCTATATGGCAGGGTGTTAATGAAAAGGGTTTTGCCATCCTCAATTCGCAATCGAGCGACCTTAAGAAATTCAAAGAGTATTCATCCGATAAGGAAAACGGCAGCTTTATGCGAAAGGCACTGGGGTACTGCGCAAGTGTGGCTGAGTTCGAAGAGCTTCTCAAAAGAACCAACAACGCTGTCAGGGAAACAACAACCAACTTTGCGGTTATGGACGCAGCCGGCGAGGCGGCGATATTTGAAACCGCCAACGAACGGTATCGCAGATTTGACGCCACCTGTCCGAATACTGCACCGAACGGCTATGTAGTTCGGTCAAATTTTGCGTTCAGTGCAGGTGAGCAAAACAATACAAGCAGAAAAAAGAGTTTGAGCCGCTACAACAGAACAAGCAAACTGCTGGAGAGTTTTTATGCCGACGGCAAAGTGAGTTATAAGGATATTCTGCGGGGACAGATGCGCGATTTTTCAGATAAGCAAAGCGAACCGCTCTCTGTTCCATTCCGTGCCAAGTGGAGTCAGGAAGATATATATGGCTATGTCGAGTGCTATTACAGCATCTGTCGCAACTCAACGGTTTCCACATCGGTTTTTGTCGGTGTGCTCGAGAGCGAGGACCCGCGACTTAGCACGATGTGGACGATTCTTGGCCAGCCGGCCACTACTATCGCTATACCATATTGGCCTGTTGGTAAAACACCTGTCGAGACCGACGGCGAAGTGACAGCACCGCTCTGTGATGCTGCACTGAAAGTAAAGTCGCTGCTGTTCGATTATAAAGAACGCTATATCGATACGTTCAAGCTGCGTGACAATAAGGGCGATGGGCTGTGGAAAATACTCTTTCCTGCGGAGGACAGGATTTTCGCCGAGACTGAAGCTAAACTTGCAAAATGGCG
>CAYXPG010000147.1:0-5179 GCA_964467205.1 uncultured Pirellulales bacterium
CAAAGACCTGCGAAATGAAATCGCACGACTCATCGATTACTGCCGAAAATAACTCGTATTGAGTCGTGCGTATTGCGCATGTCGAACGTTAGAGCCACAGAGGACAACGAGAACACGGGAGATTCAAATGGCACTTATAAAATGCAAAGAATGTGGAAAGCAAGTTAGTGACAAAGCTAAAACATGCCCTCATTGCGGGGCGAAGCTTCATAAATCTCATATAATAGGAAAGGCGATTCTTGTTCTTTTGTTTATCGCTTACCTTGTCTATTTGTATTACGGCCTTCGCAGACATGAGTTTGGTATAGATAACGCTTTCTTTTATAATCCATTGAATTATCAAACCGAAAAACGGCAATTTATAGAGGATGAGGTTAAGGATTGGCTAAATGGTCGGAAGGACATTCAAGAATCGCACGTTTGCTGTCTATCGGTAGATCTGGTAAAAGAGGCTTCAGGCATGTATTCTGGCGTTGCAGAATTTGATAATGGTGAAAAAACTGACGTTGAAGTTAGAGTAGATGGTGACAGTTACCTATTTAATGCTAAGCTTCCGCCAAGCGTAGTGAGGGAAAAAGTGGAGGAAGAATTTGAGAAGATCTGGGACGATTATGAAAAACGATTTGAGAAAACGTTAAAAGAACAATTAGAAGACTCTATGTAATAAAAAAGAGGTTTCCAACAAAACAGGGAGCTCAGTTTTTTATATTTTTGCTGCTTTGTTGTGACTTCTTTAATAGTAAACGATCAACTTCCCTTGGCTTAAGCGGCATTTTAAATTCCTTCTTAATCCACTCTTGAAGGTCAAGCATCTTTAGGAAGAAATTCTCGTACTCGTCATCAAACTTTTTACTTCTTTTCCTTTTTGTTACATAGTTGGGGCAGATTACATTAAATCCTTTTTTGGCACGGCTATCATAAATGAATACGAATTCAGGAAAATGATAATGGAGATATTTGGATGCTAATGAACGTTTTTCTAGTCCTGTGAGTTCTTTAAAGATATCTACCAGCTTCTTGTGCGCTTCTAAAATAAGTTCGATTTTTTTCCTATTATTTCGTATCTTACTAATGTATTTGTCTAATTTGAGCTTTTTGATTCTCTCGCCAGCTCTTTGCATAAGGAGGTCTATATCCTTGGTTTTTGCTCCTCGCTCGATTGATGCCGCATGTGTTCTTCCAATTATCCAAATTTTAGCTATAATAATTTCTTTATCATGTTTGGGGTGCTTTTTAAATAGATTATACAAGACCTTATTGGTAAACCTCCAAATACCAGCATCTTTAGCTTTTTCTACTTGTTTTTTCGTAACATTAAATTTCTTCCTACTTTTCATTCTCATTTGCCCTTTTCAGCCAAACTCTATTCACGGGAACACAGTGTTGTCGTTAATAGATATTTTTCACCCTTTCGTATCTGCCGTTGGCATGATCTTACACAAGTTTTGCGCCTGGACAAGCCAAAAATACAGTGAAATATCCGGTCTAGTTATCATCTTTTAAATATCCCAAAATCTTCTCTTTCACTTCTGACCAAATATCGGTATAATTTGAAAATCGTAAATCGTAAATCGTAAATCGTAAATCGTAAATCAATGTAATGGGTTATTTTCGCCGAAATATCGAAAAGGCCAAAGGCTATAAGCCGGGTTTTCAGCCAGAAGAGACCGATGTCATAAAGCTAAATACCAACGAAAACCCTTACCCGCCTTCGCCTGCAGTACTGAAGGCTCTGGCCCAAATCGGCCCGGAGCTGCTTCGCCGATACCCCGACCCTGCGGGAGATGAGTTTCGCCGGGCGGCGGCAAAGGTCAACGCAGTACAGCCGGAAAATATTATCTGCTGTAACGGTGGAGACGAGCTGCTGACTATGGCTTTCCGCGCCTTTTGTGATGAAAATCGCCACGTTGGGTATCCGGTCCCGACTTATTCGCTCTATCCGGTGCTGGCCAATCTCCAGAACTGCAGGGCGCTCGAGGTGCCGTTCGATGCCGAGTTTAATCTGCCGGCCAAACTTGCCCGCACCGGTGCGAGTCTGACTATAGTATGCAATCCGAACGCACCGAACGGAAGTTTCATAAGCGTTGATGAACTGGCCTCGTTAGCGAATGAATTGAGCGGGGTATTGCTGATTGACGAGGCATACGTGGATTTTGCCGAAGAGAACTGCACCGCTCTGGCTAAAGAGCTTGATAATGTAATCATACTTCGCTCGATGAGCAAAGGCTATTGCCTGGCCGGCGTGCGGTTCGGATATGCGATAGCTGACGCCGGTTTAATTGAAGGGCTGATGAAGGTCAAAGATTCCTACAATGTCGATGCCATCGCTATCGCAGCGGCAGCGGCGGCCATAAAAGACCAAAAGTATTTCAACCAAACAACTGAAAAAGTAAAGAAAGAGCGTAAAGAGCTGACCGGCAAACTGCGGCAATCAGGATTTGAAGTGCCTGACAGCTTCGCAAATTTTGTTCTGGCCGAAAACAGAAACTATAAAGCATCTGATATTTATGATAAATTAGTGCAGCGAAACATCTACGTAAGATACTTTGATTTGCCGGGATTGAATAATAAGTTAAGAATAACCGTAGGTACGAAAGAGCAAAACGATAAACTGCTCTCTGCTTTACAGCAGATTGTATCAGGATAAAGGAATTTGTTATGAAAGAGCGAACTGCTGCAACTCACCGAGAGACAAAAGAGACCGACGTTACAGTTGAGCTTAATCTGGATGGTGTCGGCAAATACGAAATCGATACCGGCGTTGGCTTTCTTGACCATATGCTTACACACCTGAGCAAGCACGGCAAAATCGACTTGACGGTCAAAGCCAAAGGCGACTTGAATGTCGATGCGCATCATACCATCGAAGATATAGCGATATGCCTTGGCGAATGTCTCCTCAGTGCCCTCGGCGATAAAAGAGGTATTGCCCGGTACGGACATAGTTCTGTGCCGATGGAAGACGCCCTGGCCAATGTCTCCGTGGATTTATCCGGCAGGAGCAGTTGCGTCTATAATGTTGAATACCGCACGGATAAAATAGGCGACTTCGACGTTGAGTGTCTGGAAGAGATGCTGCGAAGCTTTTCAAGTACAGGCAAGTTCAACCTGCACATAAACGTGCCTTACGGCAGCAACAGTCACCACATTGCCGAGGCGATTTTCAAGGGATTCGGCCAGGCCCTTGCCGCTGCTGCAAAGGTTACAGGAACGGATGTGCCGAGCACAAAGGGGATATTGTGATTGAAGAGCACGACCACGAATACCGCACGGGAATCGGAACCGATATCCACAGGGTTGTCGAAGGCAGAAAACTCATCCTCGGCGGTGTGCTTGTGCCGTTCCCTGCCGGCCTTATCGGCCACAGCGATGGTGACGTGGTCCTTCATGCGATTATCGACGCCCTGCTGGGTGCGGCCGGAATGGGCGATATAGGAACGTTATTCCCGGATACGGACCCAAAGTTCAAGGACGCAGACAGCAAGGGACTGCTGCTTGATGTAAAGGAAATGCTGGAAGAAAAACGCTGGGTAGTCGTCAATGTCGATTTGACAATACATATTGAGCAGCCGAGATTGGAGCCGTTGAAAGGGCAAATCAAAAGGTGTATCGCAAGTCTTCTGGGAATTGATTTTACAGCGGTAAATGTAAAAGCCAAAACCAGCGAAGGGCTCGGCGCAACAGGGGCCGGAGAAGCAATAGCGGCAACGGCAGTGGCCCTGTTGAAAAGAAAGTACAAAAGAACATTGTAAAAAAATATAAGCAATTTATCGAAGGTGTTTGCAGATGGGTTTGAATGTTTATAACAATCTGACAAGAAAAAAAGAGGAATTTAAGCCGTTGAAGAAAGGCAAGGTCGGGATTTATGTGTGCGGCCCGACCGTTTATGGACACGCACATCTGGGACATGCGAAAAGTTACGTCAGCTTCGATATACTCGTTCGGTATCTCCGCTACCTGGGATACAGCGTTACCTACGTGCAGAATATAACCGACGTCGGCCATCTGACCGACGATGCCGATGAAGGTGAAGACAAGATTGCCGAAGCGGCAAAAAAAGAAAAGAAACATCCTATGGCACTTGCGGAATTTTATACCCAAAGTTACTTCGAGGATATGGACAAGCTGAACTGTGTGCGTCCCGACATAAGCCCGCGTGCCAGCGGCCATATAACCGAGCAGATAGACCTGGTAAAGATTCTTCTGGAGAAAGACTACGCCTACGAGGTCAACGGCTCGGTATATTTCGATGTATCGAAATTTGCCGACTACGGCAAACTTTCAGGCCGAAATGTCGAAGAGATGCAGGCAGGCGCCCGCGTGGAGGTCTCGCCGGATAAAAGAGCGCCGGTGGATTTTGCGCTTTGGAAAAAGGCCGAACCAAACCATATTATGCAGTGGCCGAGTCCCTGGGGGATGGGCTTTCCCGGATGGCACCTGGAGTGCTCGGTAATGAGTATGAAATATCTGGGCAAAACCTTTGACATCCACGGCGGCGGACTGGAGAACCAGTTCCCGCATCACGAGTGCGAAATTGCCCAGGCCGAGGCCGCAAACGGTGTGCAGTTTGTCAGATACTGGCTGCACAACAATATGATTACCGTTGACGGCAAAAAAATGGGCAAGAGCCTGAATAATTTTATCACCCTAAAACAGGCCTTCTCAGGTGCCCACGAAAGGCTGACGCGAAGCTATAACCCGCTGGCGATTAGGCAGTTGATTTTGAACAGTCACTACAGGAGCCCACTGGATTTTTCTGATGCCGCCCTTTTTGCGGCACAAAGCGGCTATGAAAAAATAACCGAGACTGTCAAGGCGGTGCGAAAGAGAATGGATGCAGCAGGCGAAGGTAAAGCTGATGAAAAAGTGTCAGAGCAACTGGAGCAGCTAAAGGAAAAGTTCGAGGCGGCAATGAACGACGATTTGAATACTTCTATTGCACTGTCGGTTATTTTCGAGCTGGTTCGGCTGAGCAAAGAGCTGCTTGAGGACGGCGGCACGAGCTCGCAGAGCTTTAATGCGGTGGATGATTTGTTCAGTCGGCTGGGCGGCGACTGCCTCGGCATCGTCAAAGACCAATACCCACAAACCGGCGCTGTTGATGATGAACTTGTTGATAAGCTGGTGCAAAGTTTTATTGTGCATCGAAACGAAGCCCGCAAGAATAAAGAGTTTGCGG
>CAYXPG010000148.1:0-5157 GCA_964467205.1 uncultured Pirellulales bacterium
TTTGGGGGTTATGCTTGGCTTTTATGCAACCCGGCGGTAATAAAGATATTGACAAAAAGGGCAAAAATAGTATAGACTTGCAGGCAGGAAAATTTGCGTGTTTTTGCGGGCGTAATTCAGTGGTAGAATGTCGGCTTCCCAAGCCGAATGTCGTGGGTTCGAATCCCATCGCCCGCTTTAGTTTTTTTTAGCCCAATAATATAATTTCTTGTTTTTAAGGAGCAGCCCGGTGAATATAAAAGACGCTCAAGCACAAAACGTATGGTCGATTTTCCGCCAAATAAGTCAGGTCCCCCGCACCTCGAAACACGAGCAGCAGATTTGTCTCTGGCTGGAGGAATTCGCAAAGAACAATAATCTCGTACATCGCAGAGATTCGGCCGGCAACATAGTTATCGAGATTCCCGCAACAGCCGGCTTTGAAGGCTCTGCGACAATTGTCATACAAGGGCACGTTGATATGGTTGGTGTAAAGGATGCCGAATCAACTCATGATTTCCTCAAAGACCCGATTAAAATAATCGAAAAGGATGACGGCTGGCTCTATGCCGATGGTACAACATTGGGGGCCGACAACGGTCTGGGAATTTCACTTGGCCTTGCTCTTGCCCTCGAAAAAGAGCCGGCCCATCCCAAAATTGAACTGCTTTTTACCGTCGATGAAGAAACCGGACTGACAGGAGCTAACGCCCTTCAGGAAGGTTTTATCACCGGCCGACGACTTCTCAATGTCGATAGTGAAGAAGACTCTTTTACCGCAGGTTGTGCCGGCGGCAAAACAACTTACACTACCGTCGAACTGCAATACGATGACATACCAGCTGAATTCAGTCCATATATCCTTGCTGTTTCCGGCCTCAAAGGCGGCCATTCCGGAATCAGTATTCACGAACAAAGGGCAAACGCCATAAAACTGCTGACCCGGACAATCAACGCTTTAATGCAGGAATTTACTCTCAGCATAGCCGATATTCAGGGCGGCACCGTGCACAACGCCATCCCCTGTGACGCACAGGCGACTATTTGCTTTGACCCGGCCAATCTTGAAAAAGCCAAAAAAATCATCGATAGTTTAGTCCCTTCTCTTAAAAGGGAATTCTCCACCACCGATGGCGACCTCACAGTGCAGCTCAATCCACACTCTCAATCCGATTGCAGCAGGGTGTTCGCCGCCGATATCGGCGCAAAAGTTATCAACCTGTTGATGGCTCTGCCGCATGGTGTCCACAGATTTTCGCGCAGGTTTGAAGGTTTGGTTGAGACCTCGAACAATCTGGCCGTAGTTAAAACAAACACCTCCGAAAACACACTTCAGATTGTAACCTCGCAGCGCAGTTCCGTGGAATCCTCCCTGCAGAATATTACCGGCAGGATTATTGCTGCGGCGAACCTGGCCGGTGCAAAAGTTAAGTCCTCTCAGGGCTATCCCGGCTGGCAGCCTGTTCTGGATTCTCCGCTGCTGGCACAGTGCAAAAAGGTTTACGCCGGGCTTCGCGGCAAAGAGGTGCACGTGGAGGTTGTTCATGCCGGCCTTGAGTGCGGCATTATCGGCAAAAAGTTCGAGGGTATGGATATGATTTCTTTTGGGCCTACAATCCAGGGCGCCCACAGCGTAACAGAGCGGGTTAATATCGAGTCGGTGGACAACGTCTGGAAGTTCCTGCTTAAACTGCTCGCCACCCTGAAATAAAAATATTTCGCCGTCTAAATCCTACTCTGTCATTCCCGCGGGAGTGGGAATCTATTTCTCTTATTTTAGCCGCAGTTTGCACATATTTCACGTAAAAATTGGCATTTAACATATAGCGTATAGGAAAAGGGAAAAGCTTCTTACATTGGGTGGACTGAAATCTTGATATAGTTGCCCCGGCGGCATTTGAGTGGATGAATTTACCAGCTCAGTATGTTTAGAATATCGTTTTTTTTCTTGCTGGCTGCGTATCTGCCTGCGGCGAGAAGGAGGTTTTGCTCAGCAGTCGATAATTTACCTTTGTCCCTTACTTTTAAGGTCGAGATGCTGCGGAGTAAGTCAAAAGCTGCGCCGCCGCAGTCGGATTTGGCGATAAGTTTAGTTACATCATTTGGGTCAAGCCCGAAATCAAGAAGCGGCCCGCAGTCGGTCAATTCAGCCAACTCGTCAAAGCTGATAAACACAACGCCGATACCCTTGTCCCTGCACAGACTGCGCACGATTTCACGGTACCGGCCGTGCCAGGAGTCGAGGGATATGTCCATTGAACGAATGGCGGTTTTGCCGACCGGGGGCGGCCGTCTGGTGTTTGAGAAAGGGGCGAATGTCCCCTGATAAGCATCGATAACAATTAAGGCCTTTGTCGTTACCGCATCTTCACAGTCATTATCGAGCAATCTGACCGCTGTTATCACGCCCAGATTTTCAGCCATTCCGCCGTCGTAAAGGTGCAGGTAAGGGTTGTTAGGGTCCAGTGAGTTCCAGAGGGTGGTGGGATAGGTTGCGACGGGGAAATTTGCACTGGCTGTAGCCGCTACGGAGAGCGGCATTTTCCAGATAAACTCGTCACTGTTCTGCTGCGATGTAAGTTTGTATTCTTTTGAGCGGTGCTTATAGCCATAGATTTTATAGAGCTTCAAATAGTCCGGCGTAAAGGCGAAGATTGCACCGTTCTCATAAGCGGTGGCGTTTGCGACCCAGTACGGCAGATGTACCTGGGTGTTGGGGTCGTCCTTTCTGACGAACACGTCGGCGAGCGTCAGGCTTAGGCTGCGTTGCTGGCTTTCGGCGAGTGTCTGGAGTTTCATTTTTCGCCAGCGGTATCCGAGAATATTGTTATCAATGCCTTGTTCGAAACTGCCGGTCTGACTAAACAGACCGGGCAGCAGCAATGAAAGAACGTCTTTTACCATATCTTTGATGATGTCCGGATAGAAACCTCTTAAATGTCTCCTGATACAGGGGTCTATTACCTCATCATCGGCAGGCGGTTTTTTGCAGGGGCATTTTACCGGCTGATGGTCTTCGGGCGGGTATCTAAGTGCAGAGGCAAATGAATAGCCGTCGTATGTTCTCTTGAAGTAAAGATGGTCATAAAGACTGGAGATGTAGGCTGCTGCGGTAAAGCCGCCGCCGGAAACAGTCGAAAAATAATCGACCTCGCAAAGAATATTGTTTTGTGTCGAATCATAGTTTGCTGTCCATTCCAGTTCCAAAAGTGCCCCGGCGCCGAAGTTCGCGGCCCGGGGGCCTCCGCCTGAAATAGCGACCGCAAGCGCAAGGTTTGGGTCCTGACCATTGGCGCGCTGCTGGACTGATTTGTAATTGCACAGGTTCACCGAACATTCCTCGTATGGCTTTTCGCAAAATGGATGGATATGTGACGCTTCGTATCGGGTCTGAGCACATCCAGTGAGCAAACATATTAAGCTGCTCAGAACAAGTGCGGTAGGGCGGTGCAGTTTCGACAAAATCGAGGTTGGAATACCTGAGGCAGAAGCCGGATTCGTCGGCTTTTTGGAATTGATGATAAACATTTTTAATGTCCTTTCACTTTATTTATTGAATTTCAAAAGATGTTAAATGGCATCGTAGTGTCTTTGAATTTCAGTCAAAAGAAAAACAAATGCAGCGGTTTATCGTTGTTTGCAGTTAGTATCAATATCGGCCGCAAGGGGTGGAAATCTTGACATCTTCGGCGCAAACTGGGACAATCGCCTCTAAGCTATGAGTAACAGAACCGACAGTTTGTTTGAGGTAGAAGAGACTGAACAGGCGGGCCTCTGCAATCATATTATTCGCGTGGCGTTTGAGTCGGCTGTCGATAGCGAGTTCGATTATTTTGTGCCGGATTCACTTTGGCCTGTTGGCGCCGGACAGAGAGTCGAAGTGCCGTTCGGCAGAAAAAATAAAATCCAGACCGGCTTTTGTACACAAGCGGATATACCGCCGGAAGAGTCTTTTATTGCGCGGAAGGGGGGGCGCAGGTTAAAAAAGGCGGTCAGAGTAATTGATAAAGAGCCGTTGATTGATGCCGCACTTATGGAGCTGGCAAGGTGGATTAGCAGTTACTATGTCTGTCCGTTAGGGCAGGTTCTGGCGGCAATGGTGCCGGCGGCGGTGAAAAAAGGAAGCGGTGCAAAGAAACAAAAACTTGTTTATCTCGCAGCGGATTTTGAAAAAGAGAGCGAACAATTAAAGGGCAAAAAACAAAAGCAAATCATCGCTTTACTTAAAGAGAGAGGTGCCTGCAGGGCGGATAGCGCCGTAGAAATGCAAAGTTTATTAGCTCAGAGCGACTGTACTGAGGCACCGATAAAAAGTTTGGCTCAAAAGCAGATTATCAAAATCGCCCACAAAATAATCCTCCAATCTTTGCCTGCTATTCCGGAGCCGATGGCAGTAAAACAGGAGGAAATAGTCCTCAACGACGACCAGCAAAAGGCGCTGGCTCATATAAAGGACGAGCTGAATACAAGGCGGTTCGGCGTGACACTTTTATATGGCGTTACCGACAGCGGCAAAACCGAACTTTACATAAGGGCGATTGAGGCGGTTTTGCAGCAGGGCGGGCGCGCAATAATTTTGCTTCCGGAGATTGCTCTGACGGCGCAGACTGTCCAGCGGTTCAGCTCAAGATTTGAGAAAATTGCCGTGATGCATTCCGGCCTGAGTGCCGCTCAGCGAAATGTGCAGTGGCAGAAGATAAAAACAGGTGACGCTGATGTGATTATCGGCGCCCGCTCGGCTGTTTTTGCGCCGGTGCCTAAGCTGGCCCTTGTCGTTGTCGATGAGGAGCATGAACCCAGCTATAAGCAGGATACCGCGCCGCGTTATAACGGCAGAGACGTGGCGATAAAACGGGCGCAGTTAAGTAGCGCACATTGTATTTTGGGCAGTGCCACGCCGGCGTTGGAAACACTCTTTAACTGCAAAAGTAAAAAACATTTCAGTATGGTTCGTTTGCCGAAAAGGGTGATGAATCTGGCTATGCCCGAAATGAGACTCGTTGATTTGCGGAAAACATATTCGTCTGAAAAAGGTTTGAATTTGATTTCTGAGCCGTTGGCCGAATGTCTCAGAAAGGTTCTTTCAAAAAAAGAGCAGGCGATTTTGCTTTTGAACAGGCGAGGTTACAGCAATTTTGTGTTTTGTCCTTCCTGCAAACATACTCTGCGCTGCCGGAA
>CAYXPG010000149.1:0-1870 GCA_964467205.1 uncultured Pirellulales bacterium
TTTTTGCCGGTGCCGACGAGATTGATATGGTCGCTGATTTGGCGGCGATAATCGAGGGCGATGCAAAATATCTGCTAAGTCAGTTCCGTGCGGTGTTGGGCGTCTGTCGGTCGATGAGGCCGAAGGTTTTGCTGAAGGTAATCATCGAATCGGCGGCTTTGAATCACGAGCAGAAAATATTTGCCTGTCGAGCTGCTCAGCAGGCCGGCGTCGATTTTATAAAGACAAGCACGGGAATGCACCCGTCCGGCGGGGCAACCGTCGAGGACATAAAGCTAATCAAAGAGACAGCACCAAAATGTAAAATCAAAGCGGCCGGCGGTATAAAAACCGCAAAACAGGCCATCGAAATGCTACAGGCCGGTGCAGAAAGGATAGGCACATCCTCAGGGATACAAATTATAAACGAGTTCAGGGCGGGCCGGTAACAATGACAACCAGGACAGTTGCTATAAACAACGAAATTATTATTTGCAAACTGCATTATAAGAAGGTTCAGGCAACTGCAAATTTGCCGGCTCTGAGCGAAATATTTGCCGCTCTGGAATCGCCGTCAATTTTAGGCGGCAACAAGGCCAAGGTAAATGCAGATGGGTTCAGCTACTGGGCGGCTGAACCAAAAGAGGTATTCGAATTCAACTCCTCGGAGGAAAAGCCCTTTGCAAAATTGCAGCGGGTGCTGGATAAATATAAACTCGAAGCAGACGGTGGAAACAATCTCCCGAAGGGGATTTTTTGCGGCGGATGGGTGGGGTATTTCAGCTACGAACTCGGCAGATACATCGAACGTCTGCCGCAAACGACGACAGACGACCTTAAAATGCCGTTGATTCGGCTGTGCTTCTACGACAGGGTGATTGCCTGGGACCATCACGAGAAGACTTTTTGGCTAATCGCTTTAGAGATGCCCGATGATACTGAAAAACCGCAGGAGAAATTAGCAGCTCTGGAGCAGTTGTTGGCAAAAGCGCAGGAGATTTGCCTGCCGGCGCCCGCCGCCGCAGAGATTGAAACAATAGATGTTTCGCAAATTCGATGCAATATGGACAAAGACTACTATCTGCGGACGGTCGAGAAAATACGACGTTATATCTATGACGGCATAGTTTATCAGGTCAACTTTTCGCAGCGATTCGAATGCGATTATAACGCCAGGCCGACGGTACTTTTCAACTGGCAGAACCATTACAATCCGAGCGGCTACGCCGCATACATCGACGCCGGTGATTTTCATATCGTCAGCGCTTCGCCGGAAATGTTTATAACACTCACCGATGGTGTTATCAGTACCAAGCCGATTAAAGGGACCCGGCCGAGATTGGCCGAAACTAGTTCACAGGCCAAAGAAACAAACGTTAAATATTTCAACGAGCTGGTCCACAGTGACAAAGAGCAGGCCGAATTGAATATGATAATCGACCTGGAGCGCAACGACGTGGTAAAAATCTGCGAATACGGCAGCCGCAAAGTCATCCAGCCGAGAACAATCGAGGCCTACCCGACGGTCTTTCACGCAGTGGCGACAGTCGAGGGGCGGCTTCGAAGAGAAACTACATTCTGCGATATTTTACGCGCGATGTTTCCGGGCGGCTCAATTACCGGCGCGCCGAAGGTAAGCTCAATGGAAATTATCGACGAAACCGAGCCGACCGAAAGAGGCGTCTATACAGGAAGTATCGGCTTTATCGGCATCGACGGCAATGCGTGCTTGAACATCGCTATACGAACGATTATCATCAAAGACAACATGGCCTTTGCACAGGTCGGCGGCGGAATAGTCGCAGATTCAAACGCAAGGGGCGAATGGGACGAGACTCTTACTAAAGCAAGGGCACTGATAGCAGGAATCAATAGCGTACAGCGTAGAGCG
>CAYXPG010000149.1:1970-5113 GCA_964467205.1 uncultured Pirellulales bacterium
GAGAAGGTTTTTTTAAATGACAAGCTGGTCGATGCTGATAAGGCGTGTATAAGCGCTTTCGACAGCGGGTTTCTGTACGGGGCGGGGCTGTTCGAGACGATGCGAAGCTGTAACGGCGTGGTATTTTCGCTCAAAGACCATCTGGACAGGCTGTTTTTCAGCGCCGCCAGTCTGTCAATAGAGAGCAGCTATGACAGAAAGTATATCACCGAGGCCATCTACAAGGTACTTAAGGCAAATAAACTGACCGATGCACGTATGCGGCTGACACTTACCAGCGGGCAGATGTCTGTGGCCGAGGATAAGCGCCGGGCAACTCTGCTTATCGGCGCTACAAAATTCCAGTCTTATCCAGAGGAATACTATAAAAACGGTGTGCTGGTGGTATTGTGCCCGTTCAGGCAAAACCCGGCTGAGCCGATTTACGGACATAAAACGATAAGCTACTTCTCACGTATGCTCGGGCTGAAATTTGCACATCAAAAGCGGGCGGCTGAAGCACTGTGGTTTACCGTGGATAAATGGTTGGCTGAAGGGTGCATAAGCAATGTTTTTCTGGTTAAGGATTCTGCCCTTTACACACCACCGATTGAGACGCCGGTACTTGCAGGCGTGGCGAGAAAAACCGTCTGTCAGCTCGTCCTGCAGAAATCAATCAAGCTTATTGAAAAAGACCTCTCGATTGATGATTTGTTAGGTGCTGATGAGGCCTTCCTGACGAATGTGATTATGCAGGTTATGCCGATAAGCAGGATAGAAAAACATACGGTAGGGGGCGGCAGGGTCGGGCCGATGACTAAAAAGCTGATAAAGTATTTCGATGAGTTCTTTAAGAGTGAGTGTAAGAGAGACAAATGAAGATAAAGGCAATTGCAGAAGAAATAGAAAAGATAGTCCCGCTTAAACTGGCGCAGGATGCCGACAACGTGGGGCTGCTCATCGGCGATGCGCAAAAAAATGTAAAAAATATTCTGCTGACAATCGATGTAACAAGCGAAGTTCTTGCTGAGGCAAAACGGCTAAAGACGGATTTGATTGTAAGTTATCATCCTGTTATCTGGGACGGCCTGAAGAAAATCACCACTGTCGGCCCCGGTGGTGTTGTGTATGAATTGCTCCGCTCACGGATTGCGGTTTTTTCGATACATACGGCTTTGGATGCGGCGACAGGCGGTGTAAATGACGGCCTTGCCGAGATTGTCGGTATTGTTGATGCCCGGACCCTCGGCGATTACGTTGCCAACGAGGCGGGCGATAATTACAAGCTCGTTGTCTTTATCCCTGTTAAGTCGGCGGCCAAAGTAACAAAAGCAATTTTCACCGCCGGCGCCGGGGCAATAGGCAACTACAGCCATTGCGGTTTTGTTGCTGTGGGGACGGGCAGTTTCCGGCCTCTGGAAGGCGCAAATCCCGCCGTTGGGACAAAAGGAAAAGTGGAAAAGGTTACCGAGGTAAGATTTGAGACGATAGTGCCCGCTGAAAAACTCGAAGCGTGTATCAGTGCAATGAAAAAGGCGCATCCTTACGAGATGCCGGCCTTCGATTGCTTTAAGCTTTACAATACCAATGCCAAATTCGGCCTTGGCAGAATCGGCAAATTAGCCAGGCCGACGCAGCTTAGCAGAATCATCGAAAAAATAAAAAAGCACACCGGCGCCAAGGCCATCGGCATTATCGGCAAAGAAAAACGACTAATCAAAAAAGCAGCGGTTTGTGCCGGCTCGTGCGGCAAAATTATCAACGCAGTCATCGCTCAAAAGTGCGATTTGTATCTTACCGGCGAGCTGAAACATCATCAGGCATTAGCGGCACAGCAGGCAAACGTTACCTGCCTGTGCCTGAGCCATACCGTCTCGGAACGATTCATACTAAAAAAACTGGCTAAACAGTTGCAAAAACAAGTAAAAGAAGTAACAATTAAGATAAGCAAAAAAGATACTGACCCGTTTAAGTGGAAAAAGTTATGACCCGAGAGCAAAAAGAAACGTCGAGCGACGAACGTGAAATATCGACTGAAGAACAGGCTGATTTGTCGGCAGAATCGGTGGTGGAGGCGGTTTTGTTCGCCAGTGATGAGCCGCTGACGGCGGAACGGCTGGCCAATATCGCCGAAAGCAGGGTTAAGCAAATCCGCCAGCACATAAAGAGCCTCAACGAGAAATACCAGGCCAATAAGAACACCTTTAGAATCGAGCAGGTTGCCGGCGGTTATCAAATGATGACACTTAGCCCTTACAACCACTGGCTGAAAAAACTGCTTCGCGCCCGCAGCGACAGCAAATTAAGTCCTGCGGCCCTGGAGACACTTGCCATAATTGCATACAAACAGCCGGTCATCCGGGCCGATATAGAAGCCATCAGGGGCGTTACCGTCGGTGAGATAATTCGTGGCCTGATGTACAAGGGGCTGGTAAAGATAGTCGGCCGGGCCGAAGTCCTGGGAAGGCCGATGCTGTACGGAACAACAAAAAAATTCCTCGAAATATTCGGCCTGAACACCCTAAAAGACCTGCCAAAAGTCGAGGAGCTCAAAAAGCCGGATGCTTAGAAAGCCCTGTTGCTTAAGCATATTGCCTAAATTACCTTTTTGCTTTACAAAAGTATTTGCCGGTGATAAAATCCATCAGCTTGGATTTCAGGATAAATACGAAACGTGAAAATGGCCGGTAAAATAATAATCGATACCGAGCGGTGCAAAGGATGCGGCCTGTGTGTAACAGCCTGCCCGAAGGACTGTATCACCATCTCTGAAAAATCGAACAAAAACGGTTACTTCCCCGCTGAAACAAACAATAGCTCCTGTACGGGCTGTGCTATGTGTGCTGTAATCTGTCCTGAGGCAATTATCGAGGTTCAGCGTGACGACAAAATAGTAGCTATCGAGCCGGAGAGAAAGAAAAAATCTGATTCAATCAGGGAAAAAGTGTGAGTGAACGGGTATTAATGTGCGGTAATGAGGCATTGGCGGAAGCGTCTATTCTTGCAGGCGTTGACGCATATTTCGGCTATCCGATTACGCCGCAAAATGAAATTCCCGCCTATATGGCCCGGAGAATGCCCGAGGAAGGACGGGTTTTTGTCCAGAGTGAAAGCGAGCTTGCGGCGATTAATATGGTCTTCGGCGCCTCGGCCACCGGCAAAAG
>CAYXPG010000150.1:0-5107 GCA_964467205.1 uncultured Pirellulales bacterium
TTTTGAGAGAGAATCTGGTCGATGAAGTGTGTGTCTATATCAGCCCAAAAATACTTGGCCGGCACGGCAGTGTCGGTATTTCTGAACCTATGAAAGAATTGGCCGAGAGCTTCGGTTTGTCTCAGGTTGATATTAAACGGTTCGGTGACGATGTTCGGCTGAGCGGCTTATCAAAAAAAGCGATTGACGAAATTTCAATCTCCCTCTAAAAAATAGCTTCCTGGTTTGTTTAATTCGTATTGTGTGCCTTCGTTTCGCTCAAGGCTAGGCGTGTGTATTGCATGCGGAGCGAGGCGTAGAGGCTTGTGACGTCAAATAAAGCACAAAAAACAAAATTTTTCTGTCACCTTATATCCCATAACTGCAACTTATATTATGAACGCTGATAGATTTCAACAAAGTCAAGCAGAATGGAAGGTATAAGCTATGTTGAAAAATGAAGGAGATATTTTCAAAGCAGCCCACGCAGGAGACAAAGAGGCCTTTGGTCTTATTGTCGAACAATATCAGTCCTTAATATGTGCGATTACCTACAACGCTACAGGTGATATCAGCCTAAGTGAAGATATAGCCCAGGATACGTTCCTCGCTGCGTGGAATAAACTGCGGGAGCTGCGGAATCATAGCAAATTACGCGCCTGGCTGTGTGGGATTGCCCGCAATATCGCTAAGGAGACAGTCCGCAAACGCAAATGTGGCATTACCGAACAAACGATATCCCTTGAGCTTGGCCATAAAGCAATATCGACCGCGCACCAGCCCCCTGAATGCGCAATCAGCAGGGAAGAAGAAAAAATTCTCTGGCAGAGCCTGGAAAAAATTACAGATAATTATCGAGAGCCGATGATTTTATTTTACCGAGAGCAGCAGTCAGTCAAAAAAGTCGCGGAATTACTCGAGCTTTCGCAAGACGCAGTAAAGCAGAGACTGTCCCGCGGACGAAAAATGCTTAAGCAACAGGTCGCCGAATTCGTGGAGCAAGCCCTCAGACGTACGAAACCACAGAAAGCCTTTACCATAGCTGTCTTGGCGGCACTACCGGCGGTTAAAGCTGATGCTTTGGGTACCGCCATAGCTGCAACTTCAGCAACAGGTTTTCTGTCTGCAAAGACCACATTTTGGGCCGCTTTGGGCAGCACCCTATTGGGAACATTCATATTTCTGTTAGCTGGGGGATATCTAATGCTTATTGGTTTTGTTGGCCTTTCCGCATATCTGCTCCTGAGACGCCCACGCTGGTTTGAAAACAGAAAAGTAAGGGTTTGGATACCGATCACATGTTGCTTTGTATTAGCCTTGTGTATGGGAACGATGGGAAAGTTATATTGGTCGCTACTTTTTGCCCTATTCGCTCTGCTAAACATGCTCGTACTTCATCCCGGCTGCCCGCAAAACGTGCGATTTTGGCTCTCCGGCCCAGACAAGTTGGAAGACCCGCTGTATCCGTGGAAGAAATGGGATTGGCAGATGCCCCCGAAGAACTGGAAATCAGCACTGTGCTGCTTACTATCTCTTATGGTAGCTTTTATCGCCACAGGCATGTACATTATATATAAAACGAAGTCACATATTGCTCGGGGATTAGTCGTAATGGCTGGGCTATTAGCCCTGAATTTTGCCATCTATTCAGTCAGGCTGATTATCAAAGTATGGTCATGCTACTGCCGAGAAAAGAAAGATTAGGATTTTTTGTTTAGGATGGCCAGACCTTTCGACTGCGCTCAGGGTGATAGGCAGAAATCAGCTACGGATTTTTGCCTATCATTTTTTTTGTTCTGAGGATGTGGTGGTAGTGCTGGGCAAAGCGGTGGGCTTCATCACGGACGTATTGTAATAATTTTAAGGCAGGTGAGTTTCTCGGCAGTTTCAGCGGTTTGGCGCTCCCCTGCAGGTAAATCTCTTCCTCTCTCTTGGCAATTGAAGCGATTTTGACAGCAGGAGCGTTCATTTGGCTAAAAGCCTTTTCAGCGGCCCTCAAATGGCCCAGCCCGCCGTCAATTAGAACGAGGTCAGGCCAGAGTTCCTCGCCGGCCAGGGCGTATTTGTATCTGCGTTTGACCACTTCTGCAATCATCGCATAGTCGTCAATGCCTTTGACGGTTTTTATTTTGAACCGACGATAGCCGCTCTTGAAGGGTTTGCCGTCGATGAATTTGACCAATGAGCCGACCGATTCAGCGCCGGAGATTGTGGCGACGTCGATGCCTTCGATAATCCTGACCGGCTCGGGGGTTTGCAGTAATTTTTGCAGTTTTTCCAGTGCATCGGCGGGGTCGGTGGCAAAGACCTCCGGCTGGACATCTCTCTCGGGCGTGCCCCGGCGGTCGAGCCTTTCAATCAATCGGATGCGGTCGCGAAAGACAGCGGCTTTTTCGTATTGTTGTGCGTGGGCGGCTTCGGCCATTAGTTTTTTTAAGCTATTTAGGACGGTCGAGCGCTTCGATTTCAAAAACCTTATAAAATCGTTAATGATTTTCTTATAATCGTCCTTTTCTATCCTTGCTGCACAGGGGGCAGTGCATTGTTTTATGCTGAACAGCAGGCAGGGGCGGAAGAATTTTCGCTTTGGGTCATCTTTGCGGATGTCAAGCCGGCAGGTTCGAAATTTGAATATCTTTTGCAGTTCCACGAAAACAGCCCTTAGGTCCTTTGCGCCGGCGAACGGCCCAAACAATCTGCTGCCTCTTGGTTGAGGTTTTCGGGTGATATAGATGCCGGGGAAATCTTCAGAAGTGGTGATTTCCAGGTACGGGAAGGTTTTGTCATCGACAAGGTCTGTGTTATAAGGTGGTCTGATGTCTTTAATCAGGCGGGCTTCATTGAGCATCGCATCGACTTCATTTTTTGTTTCGAGAAAGTCGATTGTTTTGACTTTGCTGAGCATTTCGCTGATTTTTGGGCTGCGTGAGGCGGCAAGGTCGGCGGTTTGCTGGAAATAGCCGGCAACACGAGAGCGCAAATTTTTGGCCTTGCCGATATAAAGGACTTTATCCCTCGGGCCCTTCATAAAATACAGGCCGGGTCTCGTTGGGAGGTTTTTTATCTGCCGGCGAACAGCGGCGAATCTGTCTTTTGTGTTTTCTTCGGCCATTACCGTTATTTTACCTGTTGTTGGTGTTGGAAAAAAGCTTTTTTGGCGTTTAATACTGTTGCAATAATAGTCCGGGTCATTAGAATTCACGCTGAAATTGTGAAATTGTATGAAAAAAGCAAATAGGACTTTGCGATGGGCAATAAAATCGAATTGAAACCGAACCAGACTATACTTTTTACCGGCGACAGTATAACTGCTGCGGGTAGGGGAGAGCCGGCTTATGGGCCGTTAGGCTATGGATATGTGCACTTCGCAGGCAATATGCTCCTGGCAAGGTATCCGCAGTTGAACCTTAATATCATAAATACCGGCGTTAGCGGTAATACCATCGAAGATTTGAAAGGGCGATGGAGAAGAGACTGCATCGAGCATCAGCCGGACATATTGAGCGTACTTATAGGCGTAAACGATGTGTGGTTTCAACATACAAGTTATGGGGGGGCGGGCGAGCAGGTATATTTTGATGAGTATGAGTCAACATACAGGCAGTTACTTTCGACGGCCAGAGAGGAGTGTGGCTGCCGGTTTGTATTGGCCGAGCCGTTTATGTTTTGCAGCGACCGGGAAAATCAAATGTTTAAGGACCTGCAGGTTTATATCGAGGCGGTGCATACAATGGCTGAGGAGTTTGATGCGGTTTTGGTGCCGTTGCAGAAAAAGATTGACGAACAAATCGGGCAGGTGCCGGACGAAAAGTGGTCGGCTGATTCAGTTCATCCTTACTTGTGGACACATGCGTGGATTGCACAGCGCTGGCTCGAGGCTACAAACCTTTAAATTGCTCAGTTGCAAAAAATTTTTTCTTCCATAGATTCAGTAACTATAAGGACTAAGAAAAAAGATTACAAATTTACAAAAAAAAATGAATTTTGTCTTTGCACTTTAGATTAAATCGAATATATTTCACATTGTAGTTTTTCAACTACATCTTGTTGGTTTCCAGAGCATTTTGCTATATGTTGTGGTCTTTTGTGGTTTCTTTTTTTTGCATGGAGGCGCTTAAATGTCGCAGAAATTCAACCCTGAAAACCCTTTCACGAATCAGCAAGACCGGGCCCAAACCATCGCAGAGTCCGTCGAATCAAAGGGTTTGAAGGTAGAGCACTACTTTTCAACTGCCGGTGTTCATCCTTTTGACGAGCTTGAATGGGAGAAGCGTTCGGCAAAGATTACCAGTGACAGTGGGGAAGTAATTTTTGAGCAGGACGATATAGCGGTTCCGACCGCCTGGAGCCAGTTGGCAACTAAGGTTGTCTCAAGCAAATACTTTTACGGCGATGTGGAGAACGGCCAACGAGAGAATTCGGTAAAGCAATTGGTACATCGGGTTTGCAGGGCAATTACCGACCGCGGCAAAAAGGACGGCTATTTCGCAAGCGATGAAAATGCCGAAGTGTTCTACAACGAACTGACCTGGTTGTGCGTGAATCAGTACGGGGCATTCAATTCGCCGGTATGGTTCAATGTCGGGCTTTTCGACGTTTACGGCATTGCCGGCAGCAAACACAATTACCATTGGGGCCGGCAAAAGCATACTGCCGTTGCCTGTGAAAACAGCTATGAATATCCGCAGGCGTCAGCCTGTTTTATCCAGTCGGTTAAGGACTCGATGGAAGACATAATGCGTCTGGCGACAAGCGAGGCGATGCTGTTCAAACACGGCTCAGGGACCGGAACTGACCTTTCAACACTGCGAAGCAGCAAAGAGAAGCTCTCCGGCGGCGGCAAACCATCCGGTCCTTTGAGTTTTATGAGGGTTTATGACCAGATAGCAGCGGTAATTAAGTCCGGCGGCAAGACCCGCCGTGCGGCAAAGATGCAGTCGCTGAAGATTGACCATCCCGACATTAAGGAATTCATTACCTCCAAAACCGAGGAGGAAAAAAAGGCCTGGACGCTCATTGAGGCCGGCTACAGCGGTGATTACAACAATGAGGCCTACAGCAGCGTGATGTTTCAGAATTCCAATCTGTCGGTGCGTGTAACCGACGAGTTTATGCAGGCGGTGGAAAA
>CAYXPG010000151.1:0-5064 GCA_964467205.1 uncultured Pirellulales bacterium
TGAACCGTTTCTGGTTCAGGGTCTCTTTGAGCATTTAATAATCGTAGTAGCGAACGCCGTCAGAATCGGTGCCCGGCCAATCGAGTCTTATAGTCTTTGTAGCAGCGTGATAGAGCCAGCCGTATTCTCCGGCAGCTTCTTCGGGGAAGGATTCGTGGTTTGCCAAGGCCCTTATTATCCATTCGTTATTGAAGGGGTTTTTGGGTCTGTCTGAGATATAGGGTCCAAAGTCCTGAGCTGACGGGTTGGGAGCATACTCCCCATCAATATCTGTAGCGGCGATAAGCTGTATGTAGAACCAGGTAGATAGCGGGGTCGATGATGTATCGCCATAGGGATATCCGGGAGGGGCGTCGTTGTGCTCTGCGGCGTAGATTTCGATGGCGTCCCGAAGAATGCGGAGATTATCCTTTGCTGCAGCGGCCCTGGCCTGGCTGACGTGTCCCTGAAAAGCCGGCAGGGCCATAGCCGCAAGAATGCCCAGAAGGGCGACAACTATCATCAATTCGACAAGTGAAAAGCCCTTTTTCATACGCATACCTTTAGACGTACCGTTACAGCATTATCTTTCATCGGCTTATAAAAGCGGGGACTTAACCGGATAAAAAGTTATAGGACGTGAGAATTGATTGTCGATTTTGCCGCAGGGATGTTCGATGTTGATAAGTGCTTTTCCGTTGCTTTAGTTCTGCTTTGCCCAGTCACCGCCGAGCAGCACGAAATCCCGTACATCGACAATGCCGTTGGTGTTGAGGTCGGCGGGGATTGACAGCCCCTGGGTCAGCCAGGTGTTAACCAGCAGTAGAAGGTCTGTGAAATCGACCGTGCCGTTGGCGGACAAGTCGTAAAACTGCAGTTCGTGAGCCCCGATGTCAAAGCCGTCAAAGTACGGCCTTGGGTTATCGTTGAAGTCGGTCAGCGGCGCATGAAGTGAGATTCCGGCATCCCTGCAGGGCGAGAAGTATGGTATGTGATAATCGCCAAATACCCAGGCTGCATTCGGGTCATTCGGTTCGACTATGATATTAGCATCGTTCACATCGACCCAATAGCCGGCTGCGAGTAGGCAGGGGTCGGCGGAGATATTGCCCCCGGTGCCGGTGAGGTCGTTTGTATCGCCGATGTAGTTTCCGCCCTGATTGTTCCAGACGTTATTATTCATCAGGTTTGGCTCTGACGGCAATGAGCCATCTGGTTTTACGTACACCCCGCCGGTGGTGCCGTTATTAGTAATGATATTGTTAGTGATTGAGTAGGTGGCCGAAAAAGCAATTGCTATACCGGAACCTGCATACTCGGCTGTATTGCCTACAATTGTATTATTCGATACCTTTGCGTCTCCGCTGCCCCCTTGAACCCAGATTCCGCCGCCCTCGTCGGCCTTATTACCGCAGATAATGTTATTTCTGATTAGAGTGTTACTGTTCATAATCCCTATTCCGCCGCCGCGGCCGCCGTTACCATGGCCCGAAGTGCTTGCCGTTGAAATGTTGCCTGTTATAATGTTACCTTCGATAACACCTCCCGGACTGTCCCACTGCCAGATTCCGCCGCCCCAGGCTGTTATGGCCTTATTGCCTGTAATTACATTGTTAATAATCCAGGCTGTTGTATTATCATAGGTATAAATACCGCCGCCGGCCTCGCCGCTTGTAAAATTGTTTTCAATTCTGTTGCTCTTTATTAAACAGCTCGACCACGGGCCGACGTGTACGCCGCCGCCGGCATAAGCAACATTATCAATAATTGTATTGTTGAGCACCTCTGCATAGGCGTGGTTTCGGCAGTCAACGCCACCGCCGTAGCTGCAGGCGTCGTTACTTATAATGTAATTATACATCAGCACCGGCCCAACTGAATCGTTGACGTGTATTCCGCCGCCATATTTAGCGTTTCCATTTTGCAGCCGCAGACCGGCAACTATCGTAGAATCATTTTGCCCGGAAAGAATACTAATACAGCTTCCCTGGTCATTGCCGTCTATTATTGTTTGTGCTACGGTGCATGGGTCGAATGGGTTGAGACTTCGCAGCCGAATGTTCTTGGTGAGAAAGTCAACGTTTTCCTGGTAAAAGCCGGGCAGCACAACGATTTCATCGCCGTCATTTGCGTTATTAATTGCTTGCTGAATGGTGCCAAAGTCAATCGGTACAACGATGGGTTTATATTCCTGCGGCCCCATATCAACTACACCGTTAACCGTACGGCTCGTTCCGTCGTAATCCTCTGTAAGCCAGACCTCAAGGGCGTCATTGGCCCCGGCGTCAATGCAGGGTGAATTTGGATGCAATTCGTGCAGGGTCAGCGGCTCCGGAAACGCCGGCATGACCTGCGGGTCAACAGATATATTACCGTTCGTTCCAGTCAGGTCGCCTGTGACCCCGCTGTAATTGCCCGCAGCATTGGCCCAGACGTCATTGTTTTTGATTACCGTACCGGCCTGCCATGTGTAAATGCCTACATTATTATTGTCATAAATAATATTATTTGCGATTAAATCTGTCGAGCTGCTGCCGCTGGTTATTGTTGCTGCCTGCATGTGTGTATTGATGACCGTATTGCCTGTAAAGAGATTGTTGATAACCTTGCCGGCGGTGGTGGCTTCAAGTAATATCGCAGAACCCGTCGGATCATTGTTGGCCGGCCCGCTGCAGGTGTTGCCGATGAAAAAGTTGCACGCAATAATCGGCGAGCAATTTACGAAATAATAAATTGCTCCGCCGTGCAGTCTTTCAGAATCGTTTTTCTCGAACCAGTTATTCGTAATTGTTGAATGGCATTGGCCGCCAAGATATATTGCCCCGCCAATATAATGGGCGGTGTTGTTTTTGAAGATATTGCCCGAGATTGTCGGCGAGCAGTTTGCTCTTGCGAAAACACCCCCGCCGTACCAGCCTGCATAGTTGTCAATAAAGGTATTGTGTGTGATTACCGGTGAGGCGCCGTTGTGACAGAAGATTCCGCCGCCGCCGTATTCGGCCCGGCAGTTTTTAAAAATATTTTTTGTAATGGTAGGGGAGGCGTTGCTGCATAGGGCGCCGCCGCCGTCACCATTTTCTCCATTCCAGCCTCGCCAGGTAACGGTAGGGTCGGTCTGGCCGGTCCCGTTTTGGATGGTAAAACCGGTCAGTACCGAGTCGGCGTCTTCGCCCTCCTTAAAAGTTACTACACTGCCGATGTTCGGGTCGGCAGGATTGGAGCCGTCAATTATTGTTGTGGCCACCACACCCGGGTCGTTCGGGTCGGTGCCGGTTAGAGTAACGGGTTTGCCATTAAAGTTAATGGTCTCGTAGAATGTATTAGCATCTACAATTAGTGTATCACCATTCTTGGCAATATCGATTGCAAGGCTGATAGAAGGATAGTTAACATCCAATCTGTTATTGTGAATAATGCCATCGAACGAATTGAAGTTGTTCGGGTCCCAGTGGATATGATACTCATCGATATTGCGCAGGCCATCGTCGTCTGCGTCCGCATTGGGACTAACCTGATTCAGTTCAGAGCCGGGAAAATAATACCGCTCCCATTCATCCGAGATGCCGTCACTATCATCGTCAACTATAGTTGTTGCCTCGGATGTATTTCCATAGACCCCCATATTAATCCTGCCACCACCGCCATTCGGCTCGTTGGAATAATCTGAACATGAGTCTCCGGCATCAATACATCGTGATGAGTACCATAAGTGGAAGTCATTGCTGTCGGCATCAACAAACATTGGATTCGAATGGATATTACCCTGTCCCTGATCCTGGTCCTCAATACAGCAATACGTAGCTGAACAACTATTAACGTCATCGCCATTGCCCCATAAAATGCAGTTAATGAGTGTTGTTGTTCCCATCCCTTCCACTCCACCGCCCCAGTCAGCACAATTAGCATCACTTTGTGACATGATTGCCTGATTATCAACGATTAAACAGTTAATAACCGACGAACCATTGAGGCAATACATCCCCCCACCTCCGGCATTGCCGCCGATGCCGCCTCCATCACCACCTTCAGCAGAATTATCGGTTATCGTACTGTTACTTATTGTTACCTTGGCATATATTCCCCCTCCACGGCCATCCCCGTCATCTACCTCACCATCCAGCCCCTCATTCGCACAGCCGGCGCCACCTAAAGCCGAGTTATTATGGATATTGCAGTCTTCAATAGTCAAATGGCAATCGGAAGTGCTGTATATCCCTCCACCGAAACCATCCTCACCCTCTACACCTAAAACCACCGTAGAATTGCCAATAGCTTTGTTATATGTGATTGCACAGTTTTTAATAATGGGATTGCTATTAGACTCGCAGTATATTCCACCACCACAAGAAGGCGAACCCAAATTAGCGTCGTTACCGGTGATAATACAGTTTTCAATTGTCGGGGAAGAGCCGCTGCAATAAATGCCACCCCCTTTAGCGCTACTATCGGAAACTTTACCTCTTCTTATGGTGAAACCGGAAAGGACACTGTTTGCATCTTCACCACTGTGGAAATAAAACCCCCGCCCGTCGTTTTGGCAATCAATAATAGTTAATTCCGGCCCGTTTTCACTTTGAACTGTGATAGCCTTGTCATTAAAATCAATGTTCTTATTGCCCAAACCTGTGTAGGTGCCATCAGCGACAATAACCACATCCCAATCATTTGAATCGTCGATTGCCGACTGAATAGTGCTGTACTCTCCGCTGGGGACATAGAGTGTATCCGCCGAAATTTCCGGGCAGCAAAAAGCAAGTGCTATAACTAATAAGAGTCTCTTCATCATCCCACCTCTGAGTGGACAATACTACCAATGATAAGATATTATAACACAAAAAGCCCGCCGAATCCAGATGTTTTTTGCTTGTAACTTGTGTTTTATTAAAAAGTTACAAGGTTTGAAACAGGAGTAAAGTAAAAGTTGTAACGGCCTGATTTTACCGGACTTCGGCTCAAAAAATACAACCGATAAAAAACCTCGCAGCGGTATTCGAGCAAAAATCATTCGTCGAACAGTTGAAATAAAATCTTTTGGGGGTTATGCTTGGCTTTTATGCAACCCGGCGGTAATAAAGATATTGACAA
>CAYXPG010000152.1:0-5049 GCA_964467205.1 uncultured Pirellulales bacterium
CGACCTTGCCGGGCCCGTCAGCCAGTTGCAGTTCACCTGTTATGATGCCTGTGATTTTGATACTGCAATCACTGACTGTAATTATATCCGATTAGTAAATGTACAGACAACACTTACCAATTCCGCCTCGCTCGCCCAGGACAAAACATTTACAGCTTCAGCCTACGTCTGTACAAATGGCAATCCGGCTACCGCCAGCGGTGAGGCAACAAAAATGTACTGGACAGATATGGCAGTATTTAAAATCCAGCGCGCCGACCCCAACGGCTCGAATGTCGAAGACTTAGTTAGCAATGTCCAAAATCCAATGGCATTGGTACTGGACGTTTCCACAGGCAAGATGTACTGGGCCGATAGGGCTTCTGCAAATATCCAGCGGGCAGACCTTGACGGCTCGAATGTCGAAGAACTGGTTAGCAATATCCAAAAGCCAACGGCCCTGGTGCTGGACGTTTCCGCAGGCAAGATGTACTGGGCCGATGATACTTCTGACAAGATCCAACGGGCAGACCTTGACGGCTCGAATGTCGAAGACCTGGTTAGCAATATCCAGGATCCAACAGCCCTGGCGCTGGACGTTGACGCGGGTAAGATGTACTGGGCCGACTCCAAAGCAGATAAACTCCAGCGGGCAGACCTTGACGGCTCCAATGTCGAAGACCTGGTTAGCAGTGTCGAAGATCCAATGGCATTGGTGCTGGACGTTGTCGCAGGCAAGATGTACTGGGCCGACCTCAAAGCAGATAACATCCAGCGGGCAGACCTTGACGGCTCGAATGTCGAAGAACTGGTTAGCAATGTCAAAACGCCAAGGGCCCTGGAACTGGACGTTATCGCAGGCAAGATGTACTGGGCCAATGAGAATTCTCAAAGTATCCAGCGGGCAAACCTCGACGGCTCCAGCGTCGAAGACTTGGTTAGCAATGTCCTAATACCAAGAGCCATGGTGCTGGACATTCCCGCAGGCAAAATGTATTTGGCTGACGAGGGTTCTCAAAAGATACAGCGGGCAGACCTTGACGGCTCCAATGTCGAAGACCTCGTCACAGGACTCGTCATACCAGACAACGTTGCGCTGGATGGAGCGATACTGCCTTAATTAGGTAAATATATGAAAATTAGACAAAAAAATAATGGCTCGGTGTTGTTAATAGCTGTCTTTGTCATAGCGCTGCTCTCGGCGATGGTTATGGGTATGGCGCAAATGAATACCGAAGAAATACAGCTTATGAGAAATCAGATTTTCGCCGCCTATGCCTTAGCCACCGCAGAGGCCGGACTCAATGATGCTTTTTCCCAAATACGGGCCGACCCGAACTGGGCTGACGGATTTACAGACAAGGCCTTTAACGGCGGCTCTTACACCGTTACTGTAACAGGTAACCTGCCGAATCGAACTGCCTCCTCTACCGGTACTTCATCGGAGGGTTTTGTCGCTAAGGTTGAAGCGGACGTAACAATCTCAAGCGTCTCTCCATACATAATAAGAATTGATAATTTAAGGATTAACGAATAATGTTCAGGCCTAAAACAGCACTGGGAATAGATGTTTCTGATGGCCGGATAAACCTGGCTCTGCTCAAAAAGTCCGCAAATAGCGTCAAATTACTAAAGACTGCTGCAGCCCCTCTTCCCGACGGGGCGATAAAGGACGGCAACATTGAAGATGCGATGGTTTTAGCTAAGGCTATAAAGAAACTCAAGGCCCAAAACCGAATACGCTCACATCCGACGGCGATGTCGCTTCTCGCGAATCCTGTGCTTATGCAGATTCTGGATATGCCTGATAAGACACCAGGAAATTTGAGACAGTTTGTACGCGACCAGGTAAAGCACTATGCCGTGTTGCCGATGAACAAAGCTGCGATAGATTTCTGTGGGGTAGGGACCACATTTTGCAATAAGTCGCAAAAATGGAAACCCGTAAAGTCTGACGGCTCAGGGGGCTCCCAAACGCCTCTTTTTGCGTTTGGGGACACGAGCAATAGCCGGGCTCTTGTAGTTGCCACTGATAACCAGAAGCTCACCGATGTGGCCGGGATACTCCGCAGGGAAGGTTTGAATGTTGACGCCATTGAACCGGCTTCACTTGCTTACATCAGGGCTTGTTATGCAAAAAAAATTGAGAAAAAATTCGACCGGAATCTGCTGCTCGCTATAGCTGATGGAGATATTCTTACTTTATGTCTGTTCAAAAACCAGACCTTGGATTTTATCAGGACCAAACGTATTGAGGCTGACATTGAACAGTCTGATAGATATTTTGAATGGCTCACCGAAGAGATATATACGGTTATACAGTTTTATGAGCTTGAGGTTCTTGATAAACGTGATAAGTGGGAGGTAACCCTTATTACAAACGTCGGGAACCAGCCGGTTAAGGACGAGACGCTGTCTCTGGGAACAAATGTCGAGGGTGTAGAGTTGAAAATCAGAACACTCAGAACCGCATATCTCGACACTCCTGTTGCAGATACCGAACAAAGCGAAAAGCCCTCTGCAATTGCTGTTGGGTTAGCTATGAAACTTCTCGATAATTCGAAAAGCGGCCTGGATATCAACCTGCTTCCACTTCAGGTAGCTCAGGCCAAATCCACGGAAAGACAGGTCCTGATTAGTGCTAATGTTGCAGGGGTTATTCTCTTTCTGATGATTCTGAGCATCGGTTTCTTCAATGTGAAAGTGAAAAAAGTTCAGAACGATATTAACCAAAAGGCGCAGGCACAGGAAAAACAAAATATGCACGCCCTGTTGAGCAGACAGACATCACTTCAAGGCCAAATTACAGACGTATCCAACGAGATTAACCGGCTGAATGCCGTTTTGAATGCCGGCTCTTTCAAAAGATGGGACCAAATTCTCAATGATATCCGCTCTGCAATACCCAAGATGGTGCGACTTACAAGACTTTCCTGTGAAAGTAATTCAAAGATGCTGCTTCGGGGCCAGGCCGTCTCCTATGAAGCTATTCATCGTTTCGTTGATACACTTAATGCAACTGAACTTATAGAATCCGCCCTGTTTCTTGGGGCTGAAGAAGACCCCAAAAATAAGAATTTATTGATGTATTCTATTGCCTGTTCGTTGGCTCAATAAAAGGAATATCGGTTGATGTTATTGGATAACCTGACAAAATCAACTCGCTCTTCGAAGAATGTTGCCCTTGTAACGCTCATCCTGATAGGGGTAATCGCTGTTTACAACTGGCTTGTGGCGCCTCACAGGAATTATCTTCTGGCTGCACAAAAATATGAGTCAACCGCAGGTAATCTTGCAAAGAAGAATCAGATTATCGCTAAGAAAGTAAAAAACAAGACAAAGGAGCTTGGCCGGCTGCAAGAAAAGTTTCGGCAGGCCCATGCCAGGGTCTTTGACAGCGTCGAAGCCAGGAGGCTTTTCAGTGATATCCCTGCTTTCACGCAGGAGGCGGGCTGTGTTGTAGATTCGCTGGAATTCTTGTCAGGAGAACTGGAGTCTAAGAAAAAACAACCGGGCAAAAATAGCGGTATAAACACACAACGTGCGAAGTTGTCTGTTCTGGGAAGCTATGGAGGAATAGCCGTGCTGATGAATAAATTACAGGAGCGAGACGAACAGGTGCGGATAGATTCGGTAACCGTTAAGCCAATAAGACGAGGCTCGAGCCGGTTAAAATGTGATATGAATATCGCAATTAATGTGATACAGAATAAGGAGAGAGGACCCGATGATTAATCAAATGTGCGTCAGAATTATTTTGTGTTCTTTACTGGTCGGGGTGTGCTTCTACTGTGAAAGTGCACAGTCAAAGCAGGCTGATAATACTGTGTTCGGACAGGACGACATCGGCAGAGAAGACCCCTTTTCGCGGCTTCCCGAGCAAAGCAAACCCTCCGTTGCCCAGAGAATATCCGATACCGACAACATCGTAAATGACACAGCCGAACTGTCTATGGAAACCGTAACTCTGAAGTTTCTCGATGCAGCGAGCCTGCGCTCTACACTTGAACAAATCGCTTCAGGACAGGGAAGTATCTCCGTTGATGCGAAAAGTAATTCCTTGATTATTTTAGACACAAAAGAAAATCTGAAAAGGATTCTTGCTGAGATTAAAAAGGCCGACAAAATACCACCGGGGATTATCGTTGAAGATAAACACATACCCAGACTTTTTGTCGAAACTGTAACTCTAAAGTTCCTTGAGGCGGATAATCTTATGACTGCAATTACAAAAATGTCTTCTAAATATGGCAGTATCTCCGTCGATGACAAGAGTAATTCTTTAATTGTTTGTGATGCAAAGGAAAATCTTGAAAGGATAGTTACTGAGATAAAGAGAGCTGACATAACACCGCCTCAAATTATGATAAAAGTGGTGATTATTGACGTCAAACTCAGTGACGACTCGGAAATCGGCATCAACTGGGACATCCTTTCGGACAAAAATTATGACGTATCTTTCCGCCAGAACATGGGTTTTACTTCACGACTGGGCTCAACAATTGAAAGCGCCTCAACAATAGGTAACGCTACGGCATTTGTTACCACGGGCACCGGCGCAGATTTTACCGTCATAAGCGGAACTATCCGCAATGTCATACACATGCTCCAGCAGAAAAAAGATGTCGAGATTCTCGCCAGCCCGCAGGTTATGGTCCTCAGTGGCCAGACCGCCTCAATCAAAGACCAGTTGGAAATTCCATACAACGAGTTGTTAGAGACCGCCGGGGGAGGCCAACTATCCACAACCAAATTTAAAAACGTTGGTATTGAGTTGAAAGTCAGCGCAACTTTAACTGAGCACAACCTTATTTACCTTAATGTCGAATCAGTGCAGAAAGTAGTTACAGCAGAAAGCGAGACCGGCGTGCCGGTTGCTGATGCCAGAACCGCCCAAACCTCCCTGCTGCTCAAAGATGGCCAGGTCGTTGTTATGGGTGGACTCAGACGAAAAGAAACTACCAAGCAGACAAAACAGGTACCTGTTCTTGGTGACATCCCGCTGGTGGGCCTGCTGTTCAAAACCACAAATACCGTGGTAACAAATTCCGAGCTGATTGTGCTCGTCTC
>CAYXPG010000153.1:0-4977 GCA_964467205.1 uncultured Pirellulales bacterium
GCTCTCTGCTATAATAGGAAATTCATAACGTATTATAAGGAGTAACGAATGAACCGACGTGAATTTCTCAAAACCGCAGGGATGTCGGCGGCATTTGCCCTCGGCGGATGTATGAGCACCGCTGAAAATTTTGCTGGCAAAGCAATTGCCAATAAGCCAAATATCATTTTTATTATGATTGACGATTTGGGCTGGAGGGATGTCGGCTTTATGGGCAGCACTTATTACGAAACTCCGAATATCGACAAGCTCGCCGCCGAAGGGATGATTTTCGATAACGCCTATACCTGCGGCCCAAACTGCGCACCGACACGGGCAAGCTTAATGTCCGGCCAATACACGCCGCGTCACGGCGTATTAAGTGTCAATCGTTCCGACAAGGCTCCGCAGCACCTGATGAAATTAAAAACCGCTCCAATCAGAATAACTTTGGCGACAGAGGTAGTAACCATTGCCGAAGTGCTCAAACCAGCCGGCTACATCAGTGCGAGTATAGGCAAGTGGCATCTCGGCAACGACCCGGAACTCGGTCCGCAGGCACAGGGTTTTGATATCAATGTTGGCGGAACACATAACGGCCAGCCTCCCCAGGGGCGGTATTTTAGTCCATACAATAATCCAAAACTGCCCGACGGGCCCAGGGGTGAATATCTGACCGACCGGCTGACGGTCGAAGCACTAAAATTCATCGAGGCAAATAAGGGCAAGCCCTTTTTCCTGTACCTGCCGCATTATGCCGTGCACACACCTATTAAGGCCAAAAAAGAAATTATTGCCAAATACCAAAAGAAAAAACCCATCGACGCTCAAAACAACCCGAAGTACGCAGCTATGATTGAAAGTGTCGATGAGGGCATCGGGCGGATTTTAGACAAGCTTGATGAATTGAAAATTACCGACAACACCATGATTTTCTTTTATTCAGACAACGGCGGCGCCCAGACTAAAACTTCCAACAAACCCTTGCGCGGGCACAAGGGGCAGCTTTACGAAGGTGGAATCCGGGTGCCCCTAACTGTTCGCTGGCCTGCCGTCGTCAGGCCCGCAACCACCTGCAAAGTCCCTGTCACCAGCATCGACTTTTACCCGACTCTTGTGGAGATCTCCGCCGCCTCGTTACCTTCAAACCAGATATTTGACGGCGAGAGTATCGCAGGGCTACTGAAAGGGCAAAAAAGCTTAAAGCGTGATGCAATATACTGGCACTTCCCCTGTTACTTATCTCAGGGGCCGAAGAGACGCCGGGAAATTCGTCAGGCACCGGCCGGTGCCATTCGCAAGGGCAACTGGAAGCTGATGGAATTCTTCGAGGACGGCCATCTGGAACTGTATAACCTCAAAGAAGACATCGGCGAAAAGAACAACCTCGCCAGGACTATGCCGGACAAGACTAAAGAGCTATATGAAGAACTCAAAGCATGGCGCAGGTCGGTGGGAGCAAAAATCCCTGTCGAACTAAACCCGGCTTATAATCCCAGCTCCGAGAATGAAAGGGCTAAGTAATGAACATCAGAACAAATATTATTTGTACGTGCTGGATTTTAATCACAACGGTCATTATGTCGGGCTGCAGCCAAATCGAAAGCGGCGATAAAGTCACTGTTGGCAAGTCTTCCAGAAACCTCGGCAATGCAAACGTTAAAATGGTCGGTGACAGGTTGACAGTCGGCACCGGCGTTGTCGAGCGGCAGTGGAAATGGACAAAAAAAGGATTCGTTACTGTCAGTTTCACCGAAACAAAATCAGCTAAAGAATGGGCCGACCAGGCTCCTGCGATTGATTGCGACTGGAAGATACCGGCGGTTATCGACGGCAATACCGAAGCTAAGCTTCTGGGCGTTACAGCCAGAAAGGCTGACGACGAGGGGTTCACATCTGAACATCTGGAAGTTGTGGCACAAATCAGATACCCGGATGCAAAGGTCGAAGCGCAGTTTGTAATATGGGCGTATCCGGACGCACCCGGCATCAGAACACAATTGCGAGTAAAGGGTGTGGAAGGATACATCGCCCCGAAAGAAACAGCCGATATGGATGGCCGGGTCGATTATATACCGATGACGTTCGAGAACGTTGCACGTCGCACAATCGGCTTTATCAAAGACAACTCAGCAAGGGACAAGCTCAGGGATGATATGCTGGTTGAGGATGTCCAAAAAGGCCCTGTCGCTGATATTGAGAACTGCCGCTGGGCCAACGTTATTTGTATTGAGACCGACAACGAAGGGATGTGCCTGGTCAAGGAGAACCCAAAAGCAATTAATAAAGCCCAGGACCCCGCCAAAGGCAAATTTCCCGCATACTTGGACGGTGAGTTCCACTGCAGTAAAGATGGACTGCTTACCACCGGAGCGGGACTTACAGCGGGTGACATCCTCACAAGCCGTTACCGAACCTGCTGGGCGACATGGAGTATAGCATGGACAGGCGGCAATGATGAATGTCAATTGGCAATTAAAAAATTCGACCGCTATCGCTATCCGGTGGATGACAATGATATGTATATCAGCTCCAACACATGGGGAAGCACAAGAGTAAAACAGGACGGTAAACGTACGGCACGTGAGTCAAACGTCCTTAGACAAATAAAACTGTGCGATGATTTAGGCATTGACGTGATGCAAATCGATGACGGCTGGCAGGATAAAAACTGGCTGCCTGATAAGAAGGTTTATCCGGACGGCTGGAAAAATGTAAGGGCAGAGGCCGAAAAACGCGGTGTCACTCCGGGTCTTTGGGCGAGCTGGGCCGCCAGTGAAGAGGCGTTAAAGGAAAACTGTGACAAGGGCGGCTTTAAGTATTTCAAAATCGATTTCTATAACTTCAACAGTTACGAAAACATCGAAGGGCTTATCAGTAAAGTAAGAAATCTGATTAAACACAGCGAACACACTGTTCGGGTTAACTGGGACACGACGGGACACAGACCGCGGGCCGGGATTTATTTCGCACGTGAATATGGCAATTACTGGATGGAAAACCGCAAACCTTATGAACCGGCACACGCCGTTTACATCCCGCATCAGGTCCTCCGTGACGTCTGGCAGATGTCAAAATATGTCAATCTCAACAAAATTCAGATTCCGATTCAAAACGTTGAAATGGTCAATCCCAAGGCCAGCAATGCAATCAAACACAGACAGGACTACGCTACCGCCATTGCATTGATGGCAAGCCCGATGTTCTTTCAGGAATTGCAGTATCTAAGTGAGCAGGCAAAGGACCAAATCCGGCCACTGCTGGCGGTATATAAAAAACACCGCCCTGAAATCTTTTCCGGTTATGTATTTCCCATCGCCCGCAAACCCGATGACAAAAGCTGGACAGGCTTTCAGTGCCACATCTTCGAAAATAACACAGGGTATCTGACCATTTTCAGGGAACTACAAAATGCCGAATCCAAAAAGCAAATAAAACTCAAGTTTCTCGGCGGCAAAATAATAAAGTTTAAAGACCTGCAAAGCCAAAAAGAATCGATCCTAAAGGTCTCCGACGACGGAAGTGTAACCTTCCACATCGAAAAACCGGCGGACTTCAGGTTCTATCGATACCAGCAGCTCTGAAAAAAGTATAAGGCGGGTTTTTTTGAGGAGTTGATAATGTATACTAAAAAATTCCACTTAGTGTTATTTTCTCTGCAGTTAATATTTAGCATACAGTCAAATGCAGCTCAGGATAATTTATCCCGCCGAAAAATGTACCTCAAACAGATTCTTTCGGTAATGCCTGCGGAGAAACCCGGCCGCGGACCGGTTTCACCACTTGACGCGACCTGGCAGGACTGGCTCAGCCGTACCGGTGAACTGCCGCCCGATTTTAATTCTATGCCTTCCCTGCCATACCTGCCCGACCCTTTAATTATTAACGAGGGGCGAAAGAATATTCCCGTCAAAAATATGACACAGTGGAACGAAAAACGCACCTGGATGAAAAAAGAGATTAAGCGCTGGATTACCGGTACATTTCCGCCGAAACCGAATAATCTAAAGGCCAGGATTTTAAGTCAAACAAAAGACGGGCAAGTTACAATTCGCATAGTCGAGTTGAGCTTCGGGCCTGAACACAAAGCTAAGATGAAAGTAGAATTGCTCATCCCGCCCGGCAGAGGCCCTTTCCCTGTCTTTATGACGCAGTCCAACCACAGAAGCTGGACGCTGGTCGCAGTAAGACGTGGCTATATCGGCTGTATTTACGCCGGTGGCGATTGGCAGGACGACACAGAAGCTTATGCCGACATTTGGTACTCTAAGTACGATTTTACCTGCCTGATGCGCCGTGCCTGGGGCGTACACAGAGTTGTGGATTACCTGCACACCCTGCCAATCGTAGATACCGAACGCATTGCGATAACCGGCCATTCGCGAAACGGCAAACAGTCGCTTATGGCAGCCGCTTTTGACGAAAGAATCAAGGCGGTTGTCCCCAGCAGCGGCGGCACCGGTTCAGAAAACCCCTTTCGCTACACCAGCGAGAAATTCGACAATGAATCGATTGCGGAAATAACAACCAATTTCCCGCACTGGCTGCACCCCCGCCTGCGTTTTTTCATCGGCAGAGAACATAAACTGCCCGTAGACCAGAATCTTTTGATGGCCCTTATCGCCCCAAGAGCCCTTATGTTAAGTTCAGCTATAACCGAACATCAGGGAAACCCCTGGGGCATTGAGCAGTGCTACCGTTCCGCCCGGCGGGTCTATAAATTCCTCGGTGCTGAAAACAAGCTGGCTATTCGCTTTCGGCACGGCAGGCACGGCACATCGGCGCGTGACATCGAGGATTATATCGACTTTTTCGATTATGTCTTTGGCCGAACTAATATCGAACCACCACGCAAACTTTACTACGACTATACCTTCAACAAATGGCTGCAGCTAAGCGGTGAAAAGCTAAACCCTCTGGCTTATGAACCGAAAGCATTGGACGAGCTTTTAGTAAACGAAAAGGCTGGTAAAATCAAAACCATTGCCGAGTGGGAGA
>CAYXPG010000154.1:0-4830 GCA_964467205.1 uncultured Pirellulales bacterium
AACTTATACTCTTTTGGCCAAATCGCCCGGCACCGGACGAACAGCTCATTGTGCCAATATGGCAGGCAGGATATACATTGATTATGGATTATAGATTATTGATTATTTGGTTGAGATTGCCACAGCCTGTTTTTCAGGGACTTTGTTGTCAGGGGTTTTTGGGGTTCAGGGTTGAACGGATGATTTTGGCGCGGAGAGCGTCTCTGTGGGTTGGGTCGAGGGTTCGGCCATAGTTTAGCTGCAGATGGGCGGGGAGTGTGAGCATAAAGAGGCGATTAATAGTGCGAATTGAGACGGTTTGATTCTGGTCGGCATTGGGGCCAACATCACTGAGGGTGCAAAGGCGTTCTATGGCAGGGGTGGAAGCACCCATGCTGTCGTGCATATTTATGCCGAGCCGGAGGTGGCTCAATAAGAAGAGTGCCTCCTGTGAACTAATGAGACTTGCGTTTTTCAGCAGTGCCATTGCACGCGAGATTTTGTCATCGAGGACGTCGAGCTGCTTTGAGAGTAATTGTTTTCTGGCGGCGTTTTCGTATTCGACGATTTCAGGGATGACTTTTTCCTCGAACTGCAAGACGATTTGTTCTTCTGAGAGGCCGAGCGTGATTTGATTGGAGAGCTGATAGAAATCGCCAGCTGCATCGGAGCCTTCTCCGAAGAGACCTCTTACTGCCAGTCCCATAGCCTTTGCGGCGTTGAGAAACTTTTCGATATGTCCGGTCATCTTCAGGGCGGGCAGATGCAGCATAACCGAGACCCTGATTCCTGTGCCGAGATTGGTTGGGCAGGCGGTGAGGTATCCGAGCCGAGGGCTAAAAGCGTAGCCGACCTTCTTTTCTATCATATCGTCGATGCGGTTAATCTGCTCGGCACAGGCGGAGAGCTGTAGGCCTGCTTTTAAGAGCTGGATACGCAGATGGTCTTCCTCGTTAATCATAGCGGTAAAGAATTCGCGTTTTGCGATGACGGCGCCACGGGGGCCTTTGCCGAAGGCGTGGTGCCGGCTGATGAGGTGTCTTTCGACGAGGAAATGCCTGTCGAGCGCAGGGGCTTTGTCGATGCTGATATAGAAGACCTTATCGCCGAGGTCGAGTGACATCAGAGTGTCTTTCAGTTTTTTCAGGATTTGAGATTTTTCAGGTGTTGAGCATCTGCTGAGGAATTTATATCCTGCGAGGTTTCTTGCCAGGCGGATGCGTGAGGAAATAACGACATCGGCGAGCGGTCCGGAGCCGTTAAACCATTCGTTTATATCATTGCTTATATCAGTCAGTTTCATTTTTTTGCACTGAGTTATCGAGCCGGTTAATTTTGTCGCGTAATTGAGCGGCCAATTCGTAATCTTCCTTTTCGACGGCGGTATCGAGCTGTTGTCGCATTTTCAGGAGCCGGGCCTGCTCTTTGGAATCATGTGAGGTCTTTGTTGGTACTTTTCCGGTGTGCAGAACATGGCCATCGTGAGCTTTTTGTATAAGGGGCATAAGCGATTTTTCAAAAACCTCGTAATCATAAGGGCATCCCAGGACGGCCTCTTTTCGGAACTGCTCGAGAGTAAAGCCGCAATTGGGGCAGGCGAGACTCTTCTGGGCCGGGCCGGGCATTTGGTCGTCTTCGGGCTGTGAGGCAAGCAAATTGCTGAGCAGCTCGTTAATAGACATCTGGCTTTTGACGGTGATTCCCTGTTCTGCGGCGCATTGCTCGCACATATGCATTTCGGTGCGTACGCCGTCAGTTATCTCGGTCAAATGAATAGTCGCATCATTCGTTTTGCAAAACTGGCACTGCATAAGATACTCTCAAAGCTATTATACCAAATTTTTGCTTTAAGTAATTGTTAAAATCAGAAATCAGTACCAAACCGGTTTTTCCCACGCCTCTTCCATCCGCTTTTGGCAAATCCCGTTAAAATAATCGTCAAATTCGGGCTGCGGCTGAAGAAGGAACTGCTTTATTTGCGATAATTGGCCGAGCAGCCCGGTTTTTCAACGACGGTTACGGCTTCAAGTTTCACGCCGGCAGGCAGAGAAGCAGAGAGCCTTTCATATACATATTTAGCTACGTTTTCGGCGGATGGATTGTTCCTCCTGAAATATTCGATTTCGTTCAACCGGACATTATCAAACTCGGCGGTGATATTATCGAGTATTGAGCGGAACAGTCCAAAGTCAATAACAAGTCCTATACTATTGAGTGTACTGCTGCCGGCATCAGCAACAATCGTCCAGTTGTGCGAGTGGAGAGGTTCTTTTGAGCCGTCCTGGAGGAGCAACTGGTGCGATGCTTCAAATCCTGTTTCAACACTGACCGTAAACAAAAGAGGACTCCAATATGCCGATAACAATTACTGCATTTTAAGGGTCGCGGCAATATGCCGGTTTTTCAGCCTTCGCCTTTCAATCCGTGAAGGTGCTGCCTGAGACGATTATAAACGTTTTTCGGAATCAAGTTTGAGACGTCACCGCCGAGAGCGGCGACCTCGCGAATCAAGGTTGAGCTGGTAAAGCCATATTTTTCGCCGGTCATAACAAAGACGGTTTCGATGCCGGCGACTGCCCTGTTTGTCATAGCAAGCTGAAACTCGTACTGTACGTCGGTAAGACTTCGCAGGCCGCGGAGGATGACGTCTGCTTTCTTTTTTGCTGCGTATTCAACGGTCAAACCCTCGAAGCTTTCGACGAAGACGCCGGGCATATCAGCAATCAGCTCGGCAATCATCTCGACGCGCTGCTGAGGCGTAAAGAGGGTGTTTTTGACCGGACTTGTGCCGACGGCAATTATAAGCTCGTCAAAAAGCTTTATGCTGCGGTTTATAACGTCCAAATGCCCGTTTGTAATCGGGTCGAAAGTGCCCGGGAAAATCGCTCTTACAATTTTTTTTCTCATCAGAGTACACCCTTTCTTTCTAATCAGTAAACAATTATACCTTAAAGGGGCGGCAGGTCAAATCAGTTTGTACTCTGATTTCTGTTTTGTGAAATAAGAAGTGTGAAAACATTAAATTTCAGTGTTATTTCAGGCGTTTTGCAGCTGGTTTTGCTCTTTTGTGAGTGTAACAGGAATATCGAGCCAGAAGGTTGAGCCCTTTTCGGGTTCACTTTCCATTCCGATATTTCCTGCGAGCATAGCGGCCAGCTCTTTGCTGATTGCCAGTCCGAGTCCGCTTCCGGTCGATACGCGGGTTATTGAGCCATCGACCTGTCGGAATTTTTCAAATATTTTTTCCTGGTCGGGCTGTGCAATACCACAACCGGAATCAGTTACAGCCAGGCGGACGTGTCTGTCATCGAGCATATTAACTCGAATCTCAATTCTGCCGCGTTTTGGAGTGAATTTGACGGCGTTACTCAAGAAGTTATAGAGAATCTGCTGGACTTTTCCGGCATCGGTAGAAAGGGTCGGCACATCATCATCGATAGTCTTTTTTATTTTGATTTTATTTTTCTTTGTAAGTGTGGCAAAAGTTGATATTAAGCCGTCACACAGTTCCGCCACGGAGACATTTTCTATATGCAGCTGCATTTTTCCGGCTTCCGTCTTTGCCAGGTCGAGCAGGTCGTTAATCATATTCAGGAGTCTTTTTCCACTGGTGATAATATTTTCTGCGTACCTTTTTGCCTTTTCTTTTTTGAGGACTTCGGGTTTTTCGCGCAGGATTTCTGCAAAGCCGAGTATTGCATTTAATGGTGTTCTGAACTCGTGGCTGATATTTGCCAGGAATTCGCTTTTTATCTTGTTTGCCTTGAACAGCTCGATATTCCGTTCGGAAAGTTCGGCTATTTTGTTATCGAGCTGTTTGTTTGCATCGCGGAGTTTTTGCTGGGCGGCCTGTAGTCCGTCGAGCATGTGATTGAAGGCGTTTGCGAGCTTTTCGTATTCGTCTCGTGTTTTTATGGAACTTCTTATATCGAGATTTCCCTCGGCGACGTTGTTTGCCAGGGCCCTTAACTGACGAATAGGCCGCAGGATTACACGCTGGGTTATCACATAAAAGGCAACGATGGCGCCGGCGCCGGCAATTAAGCCTGCAATAATTATGCAGATACGATTCATCAAGACCATTTTTTCAACTTCCGCGCCGAGTCCTCGTGACTGAATAACGATGGCACCGATGGGCTCATTTTTGCCGAACGCCACGGCAGGGGCCTGCAGATTATAATTTTCGATAAATTTATCGGTCGCCCGAATAATTCGCACGTAACTACTCTGGATGGCGCCGTCTTTGGGGGTAAAACGAATATCATCGTCTGTTGTTTCTTCGTCTTTTAGAGACTCGAGCATTTCTTTCTGGTGAACGGTAAGGTGCCGGAGCTGCTGCTGCCAATCCTTTACGAAACGAACCCAGTGTATTTCGGGGTCGTTTGCATCGAGTACGACAGAAGCCTCCTCCAGAGGCGGCAGCTTTATCCGGCCGGTTTTTTCGGCCCGAAAGTATTTGTCAAAGACTATTTCTGACTTTGCCCTCTCGGAATCAAGAAAGCCTTTTTTTGTAATCTGTCCCATCCAGATATATGGCAAAAAAAGAGCAATCGTCAGAATTGAAATCACAGCGGCGCCAAAGGCAAATCTGCATTTTCCCGCCAACGAAAGAGGTGATAATCTGAGAAGCTCCAGAGGCTTTTGCCAGGATTTCTTTAATCTGATTCGCATAAGTTCAGAGTGTCCTGCCCTCATAGGCCAAAAAGGAAAACTTTAACCAGCCTTATATACCAAAAAAGGCGCTCCGATGGAAGGATTGTTTTTTCAGGCCCTTATATACGGGTGCATTGGTACTCTGCAGGTGGGTCTTTTAGCTAAGCCGGACAATGCTCGTATGTATTAACCGCAAGG
>CAYXPG010000155.1:0-4748 GCA_964467205.1 uncultured Pirellulales bacterium
TGTCCCAGGGATTGACTGTCTGCTTCAGGCCGGAGTTCTCCGTGCTCGAACCCATCGCAAACTCATCCATATTGGCCTTGCCGACTATTACAGCATCAGCGGTGAGCAGCTTTTCAACCGCTGTTGCATTATAAGGAGCACAAAAATTCTCTAATATCCTGGAAGCACAGGTAGTAGCGCCGAAAGTAGTACACATATTATCTTTTACGGCAATCGGCACGCCCGCCAGCTCACCTACCTGCCGGCCCGATGCTATTTTGCCGTCAACCTCTTCGGCCTTGGACAAGGCCTGTTCTTTGAAGGTGCTGATATACGCACCGATGACCGGCTCATATTTCTCTATCGCCTCAAATACCGCCTCGGTAGCTGCGATACTTGTAACCTGCCCTGCTGCGATTTGGTCCCGCAGCTTTCTGCAATCGGTATTTAATAGTTCGTTCTGCATAAGTTCTTTTTTATTCGTGGTTAATTATCCTTAATAACACAAGTTGTTTTAGTTCGGCAGCAGGATATAATTTTTGCCTGGCTTGGTGTCAAAGGCGATTACGTTTTTTTCAACGATTTTGGATTTTGTGCCAAGCCCTGTAGGTTTTAATTTAAGCGGCGTTGCCGCATAAAGACGACATTTATTGCCTAATTTTGATTTTATGACAGCTTTTGCTATTTTACCGTCTTTCCATTCGATATCGACTTCGAATCCGCCTCGTGCCCTCAGTCCTTTTACATAACCCGTTGGCCATGCGGACGGCAGCGCAGGCAGAAGATGAATCCGGCCGGTGTGACTTTGGAGCAGCATTTCAGCGATGCCTGCGGTAGCTCCGAAATTGCCGTCTATCTGGAACGGCGGATGCGCATCGAACATATTCGCGTATGTGCCGCCTCTTTTATAATTCGTTTTACCTGTATCAGATATCCGCAACTGTCTGCAGAGCATCTTGTAGGCATGGTCACCGTCCTGGAGACGTGCCCAGAAATTAATTTTCCAGCTCATCGACCAGCCGGTTCCTCCGTCGCCTCGCATTTCAAGCGACTTTCTGGCCGCTGCAAATAATTCCGGCGTACCACCGCGGGTAATCTGTCTTCCGGGATGGAGCGCGAAAAGATGTGAAACATGACGATGATGGTCTTCGGGACGGTCGAAGTCCTTGTACCATTCCTGGAGTTGGCCGTGACGGCCTATCTTGAGCGGGTATAGTCTGCTTTTGGCGTCGATGAGTTTTTGACGCAGTTGCGAATCGACGTTCAGCTTTTCCGAAGCCTCAATGCAGTTGGTAAATAAATCCCAGATGATACCCATGTCCATCCCACAGGCCATGCTGGCCTGGTAACGCTTGCCGTCCTCAGCGACGAAACGATTTTCCGGCGAAAACGATGGCGATGTCACTAAGTAGCCGTCCTTGTCTTCGATGAGAAAATCCAGAACGAAAAGGGAAGCCCCTTTCATCAAGGGCCAGGCCTTTGTCCTCAAAAATTCTTCATCACCACCAAAGGCATAATGCTCCCAAAGATGCTGACAGAGCCAGCCTGGGCTCATGGTCCAGTTTGCCCAAACCGGCTGTCCGTCTCCGTAATTGCCGACCGGCGCCGACTGTCGCCAAAGGTCAGCGTGATGATGGGAGACCCATCCTCGACAGCCATAATTAATTTTAGCCGTCTGCCGGCCGTTAACCGCTAAATCGCCGATGAGATCGAATAAAGGCTGGTGCAGTTCAGCCAGGTTGCATGTCTCGGCGGGCCAATAATTCATTTCCGCATTGATGTTCATCGTCCAGCTGCTGTTCCACGGCGGTATGACCTGGTAATTCCAGATTCCCTGAAGGTTTGCAGGTTGAGAACCCGGCCGTGAGCTTGCAATAAGCAAATACCTTCCAAACTGAAAGTACATCGCCGCCAGTTGCGGATCGTTGACATTGGCAAAATCTTTGATCCGTTTGTCGGTGGGTTGTTTTGCCGCCTCAGAAGTGCCGAGATTCAGATCGACCCTGCTAAACAAACGGCTGTGGTCAGCGCAATGGTTTTTCAGCAACTGCTTGTAAGGTTTGTCAACGGCAGCTTTGAGATGCTTTAGAGCTTCGAGTTTTTGGTTTTTGCCCTGAGTAGCCGGCGACTTATCGAAGCCATTAAAACTCGTTGCCGCTGACAAAAATAATGTGGAAGAATCAGCACCTGTAACACAAAGTTTCTGGTTTTCGGAGGTGACTTTTCCTTTTTTAGTTATCGCCCGCAGATAGGCGGAGAATCTCATTCCTTCCGGTCCATCATAACTGACGGAACGTTTGTTTTTCTCGCGGTAGGTCGTTGGGCATCTGCCGCTGAGGAACAGTGTATCCGGAGCCGATGCTTTGCTGTCATAGATTTTGTGGGGGCTGTCCATCCGGGCGGTAAAACTGATTCGGCCTGGCTTATCACAGGTCAGGCGGATAATTATTACCTGGTCGGGAAAGCTGGAAAAAATTTCGCGTGTGAATACGGCATCAGCTATTTTGTAACGAACTGTAACAACGCCCCGCTGCATGTCGAGTTGACGATAGTATTTGTCAGCGACGGCATCGCCAAAATCCAGATAAATATCGCCGAACGGTTGATATGCCTGGTCGAAAGGCCCCTGCATATTTTTACACAATTTATCGGCAAGGGCATAATCGCCTTTGAAAACAGCGTCTCGAACCTTTGGTAGAAATTCTTTGGCCTTCGGGTTGTTCCAGTCTTTCGGCCCGCCCGACCAGAGGGTGTCTTCGTTAAATTGCAGCCTTTCGTTTTTTACGCCGCCGAAGACCATCGCACCGAGCCGACCATTGCCGATGGGCAGAGCTTCGACCCATTTTTTCGCGGGAGCTGGATACCATAACGTCTGCGAGTTTTGCGGACTGAACAGTTCGTCAGCTTGGCAGTACGCCGGCAGAATCACCAAAGATACAATCATCACAGTTAACAGAAGTATCGTTTTTTTCATGTGATTGACTTTTCTTGTAAAACGGTTAGTAAAATCGGTCATTTTCAGGCAGCAGAAGAATCGTCGAGGATTTTCGGCACTTTGAAAAATTCTCCGTCCCGCTGCGGCGCATTGGCCAATGTCTTTTCAGTCCCGAGCGATTCTCTCGCGGCGTCTTCGCGAAAAACATTTTTTACGCCCAGACAATGTGCCAGAGGTTCCACGTTAGTGGTATCCAGCTCATTCATCTTTTCCATATAGTCAAGGATTGCACTTAACTGCCCTGCAAACTCTGCAACTTCAGTTTCAGTTAAATCCAGGCGTGAGAGCTTGGCAACTTTTCTCACCTGCTCGGCGTCGATTTTTTTCTCCATTTCTCAATCCCGTTCAAAAAAAAGCGAGGCAGAACCCGCCTCGCTTGAATGTTGTTGGCACGGAAAATATTTTTTAATTAGCTGCTTTTTCCGCGGGCTTGTAATCTCGCTTTGGCGGCTTCTGAACCAGCCCCATTCGTATAGCTTTGGCTGAGACCTTAATTCTGCACACTTTGCCGTCAATAATGGCCCGAACTTTTTGTATATTCGGCTTAAACTTCCTCTTGGTAATGCCGGTAACCTTTCTGCCGACACCACCGAGATGTTTCGCCTTGCCGCGCCGGGCGATGCTTCTGCCCGCCACAGTTCGCTTACCGGTAAAATAACATACTCTCGACATCTAACTATGCTCCTGTTATCTTTAACTTAGGTTTTTACCATAGTTTCTCTAAAACCTTAAAAGTATACGATTTTCTGTAAAAAATACAAGGCCGAACCAAATTTAATGGAAAAAAGCTGTATTAGCTGAAAATATACCCTTCCTGTGCCCTAAAAACAGTTATTGTGCTTGACTTGTGCATATTTGTTAATATTTTTGTTATCCAATTGGCAAAATAAAAAGGAATTATTGAAATGGCTCACAAAAGCCGGCCAAAACGTGTACTTATCACCGGATGTTCGAGCGGCTTTGGTCTTTTGACGGCTGTCAAGGCCGCCCAAATAGGCTGCGACGTAATCGCAACAATGCGAAACCTCGATAAAGCCGACAGACTCAGCCGCGCCCTCGATACTGCCGGTACGACCGCAGCCATAGACCAGCTCGATGTTACCAGAGAGGATATGGTCAAAACTATCGCCGCCAAATATGCGCCTATTGACATCCTTGTAAATAATGCGGGAATACAAATGGGCGGGAGCCTCCTGGACATAAACGCCGAAGAAATCCAGAGAGTCTTTGAAACAAACTTTTTCGGCGCCGTCAATCTCATTCAGGCAGTCGTCCCACAAATGATAGAGCTTGGCGGCGGACTTATTATCAATATCGCCTCCCTGGCCGGCCGCTGCGGACATATGTTTAACGCAACATATTCGGCTTCAAAACACGCCCTGGTCGGACTTTCGCGTTCGATTCAGCTTGAGCTTAAACCCTTCAATATAAAAGTGGTTTCTGTTGAGCCGGGATACCATAAGACGGAGATTATCCGCTCGAACGCCAACTTCTCCGAAAACTTCTACAACAAAGAATCGCCGATGTTCGAGTTGAATCGCGGCTTCGCCCGGCTGATGCTAAAAAAAGTTATCCCCAAAGCCTCCGAGCCGGATAGAGTCGCCGATAAAATTGTCCAAATTATGGAAATGAAAAACCCGGCCCCGCATTACATAATCGGAAAAGATGCAAGGTTAATTACCACTTTGCAGCGGCTCGGACTCGGAAAAATCTTCGAAAACCTCGCTTACAAAGAGCTCCTCCGCCAAAGCGACAAAGCAAAGAAAAAACAAAA
>CAYXPG010000156.1:0-4680 GCA_964467205.1 uncultured Pirellulales bacterium
ATAAAATCAACCTCCAAAACCATTATGCAAGAAGCCGGAATAAACCAGCTTAAGAAAAGTAGTTGTTATTTCCTGGGAACGGCACCCGGCAGGTTGTTCAGGTTTCTCCCGGCCTGCTCGGTATAGATGCTGTCAGGATACAGGCTGATAAAATTCGCCAGAATTGTCCTTGTCTGGTCCAGATATTTTTCCTTCTGCTCCAAATTTGCCTCGCTCTGCCGGCTCCACAGTTTTCTTTTCAAAAGCGCCAGTTCATATAACGCCTCCATTCCGCCGTCGGTATTCTGGAACTCTTTATGCAAAAGGCTTAGTTTTTCAGCCCGCAGTTGCTCATCGGCAACAAGCTTTACCTTAGCTAATAAGACATTGTCACGAAGAGGGTCTTCGTCGCCCATCTCACCGAGCAGGTCGTCAAGCTCTGCGGCAAATCGTCGGCTGTACGGGTTGAGCATAACAAACCCTGCCAGCCGTTTCTCTGTGTCGGCCTGTTTGGTTCGATTTTGCTGGCCAATAAGACTGCGCAACTGGTTCAATTTACTTTGTAATTCAGTCAGCTTAAACTCGCTCATCACCGAATCAGCCGGCCGACGAAAAGGACGCAGAAAAGTATCATCGGTTTGTGTCTGTTCTTTTTCGAGAAGTTTCAATCGCTCCACAGTCATAGCCTGCGCCTCGGCAAGAAGTTTATCTGCCTGCTCAAATCTGCCCTGGCCCGCCCAGTGCTTTGCAATGCGCCATCGCGCCTCCAAAGATTCCGCACTCTCTCCAAATTGACTGTACAGCCGGTACCAGATTTCACGAGACCTTTCATTCGGATAATCACTGTAAAAATGCAATATCTCTTTTTCTCCAAACTCGCTTATATCAGGGCTGTATTCGCTAAGAAGTGCCTTGAAGTAAAGCGCTATGGGCATTCGAGAGCTCCTGGGCCGACGAATTATAAATAAATCGTACTGCTCGAAGAGCCATTGCTTCTTCCGCTGATACTTCAACTCGTCTCCGATAACAAGCCAGCTTGGCCAGCGGTCGTAACTTAACTGTGTCTGGATTTTTTCCTTTAGTTCAGCTCGAAGCGCTATCGGTTCAGTGGGATAAAAGTAAGCCGTCAGTAAATATTTCTTGACCGTAGGATTTGTAATCGTCTCATCCAGCGCTTCGGTTATGCTGCGGTCGTGAAACTCACTTATCTGTTCCGGATTATTCCTGACCACATAGAGCTGATAGTCCAGCTCGTCAAAACCAATTGTTAATTCAAAACCAAAAGCCGCACTCAAAAGTAGAACAGTAGTAATAATCCACACCAGTCCCGGACGGTAACGCGTAAAATGGCCTATCCCCAGAACGAGCCCGGCTACCCACAGCTCGGTAAGCCAGGCACAAATCCAGGGAGTAAAAGAAAATCCAAATTTAAGAGGGTCCAATCCCCTTGCACCCCCGAGCAAGGCCCAAAACGCAAGCTGCGGCGCCGTGCATAGGCCCACCGCAATAAAACGCGACCGAAAACGAAGCGGACGACACGCAACAGCAACACAGCTTACCAAAAGACTCACCGCAAAAGCCGGTAAATTTGCCAAAAAAAACACCGCCAGGATAAAAGGCAGACTGTAACGAAAACTCATAAGCTGCGAAATAAGCACCGGCATAATCGCCAGAATACCCATCACAAGTCCCAGGACCAAAATCTGCCACGGATATTCAAATATGCTTACACCCGTTATAACTGACTGACCAAGACGCCAAAGTTCAGGATTGACTGCACTCTCAAAACCAAACGACCAGAACGAGCCTGTTAGTATTTTTGACCAGAAAGACGAACTCAGACCAAAAACAAAAACCGCAATGAGCCAGAATCGCAGAACATTTTTATGGCTGTAGTGAAGTGTAGGCCCGACCGTCATAAATGACTTCGAACCAATCTTAGGCGTCTTCTCCGTCCGTTCATTATCCATAAGCCTTACCTCGTCGGGCGTCGCCAATATGCCGCACCTCATAAAAGAATAAGCGATACCACATATGTTGCGCTTAATACGAGTTCGGTTATGTCCCTTCACCGCTGCTGGCAAGATACTCAACCTGTTCTGCTGTAAGTTTGTCTATCGCAATCGACATCGATTTCAGTTTGAGTATGCAAACCTGACGCTCTATTTCAATCGGAACATCGTGCACTGCAACAGCAAGTTTGCCCCGTTTTTTTATCACATATTCAGCTTCCAGTGCCTGCGTCGCAAAGCTCATATCCATCACGCTTGCAGGATGTCCCTCAGCCGCCGCAAGATTAATTAATCGACCTTCAGCCAAAATGTGAATTCGTCTGTTATTTCTTAAAACATATTCATCAACATAATTCCGTACGCCGCGTCTGACCTTTTTGCTTAATTTCTTCAGCGCCGGTATGTCAATCTCAACATTGAAATGCCCGCTGTTGGCAACAACCGCCCTGTCCTTCATAACGCGGAAGTGCTCCGAACGTATAACGTTTTTATTGCCCGTAAGCGTTACGAAAAGGTCTCCCACTTTTGCCGCCTGCGCCATCGGCATAACTTCGAAGCCGTCCATAGCCGCTTCAATGGCCTTGATGCTGTCAACCTCGGTAACAACAACTATCGCGCCCATCCCTCTTGCGCGCATAGCAAGGCCGCGACCGCACCAGCCGTAACCGGCCACAATGACTTTCTTCCCAGCCATCAAAAGGTCAGTCGCACGAATAATACCGTCAACCGTCGATTGACCTGTCCCGTAGCGGTTATCGAAAAGGTGCTTGCTTGCTGCGTCATTTACCGCAATGACCGGAAACTTTAGCTTACCTTTATTCGCCAGCACCCGCAGACGAATAACCCCTGTGGTCGTCTCCTCCATACTTGCGATAATTCGATGCGCCTCTTTCTTTCTGCGGGTATGCAGCTCGTTCACCAAATCAGCACCATCGTCAAAGGTAATGACCGGCTTATGGTCGATTGTTGCGTTGATATGTTTGTAGTATGTGCTGCGATTTTCACCACAAATCGCAAAAACCGGTATCTTAAAATCCTTAACCAGCGATGCCGCCACATCATCCTGAGTGCTGAGAGGATTGGACGCACACAGAGCAACGTTGGCGCCGCCGGCTTTCAGTGTCCTGGCAATATTGGCCGTCTCTGCGGTTATATGAAGACAGGCAGATACGTTTTTGCCTCTCAATGGCTTACTTTTGGCAAATCTCTTACGAATCGACGCCAAAACCGGCATGTCGTTATCCGCCCACAAAATGCGCTTTTTCCCCTCAACTGCCAAGGATAAATCAGCTACATCATATTTCATTTATCAAACCTTTCAAAACTATTCGCAAAGGCAGGATTATAAAGCCAATCAGCAAAATTTGCAACTCTTTATTTCCACAAATACAGTCGCATTCACCCACCGCCGCCAAATGCTTCCGGGCTGCTTTTTGCTATATAAAACCCCGCAGACACCCCTCACCGCCAATAAAACGCTGTCCCCCAGCAGCAACGAGCCGAACCAAAATGATTATGGCTCAATTTTGTTCCGCAGCTTCCCCTCGATAAGGTACATACGTGCCGTCTCTGCCGTCTTGTAGTGCAGTTCATACCAGCCGCCTTCAGAGTAATCCGCCACGTGCGGAGTTATCAGCAGACGTCCCGAAAGCCATTCTTCATCATTGCGCCAGGCATCAAGCAGAGGATGAGGCCCGGGCGGCTCATCCGGAAGAACGTCCATCGCCGCCGAAGCCAATTGACCGCTTCGAAGCCCTTCTTCTATACAATCTAAACCCGCCAGCACACCCCCTCTTGACGCATTCACCAGTGAAGAGCCGGCCTTCATCTTACTGATAAATTCCGCATCTACCATACCTCTGGTGCCATCCGTCAAAGGACAGTGCAGCGTGATAATATCAGCCTCACACTGCAACTGCTCTATCGTCTCTGCCATTTCACATCCTTCGGGTTTTGCCCTGGCATAAGGGTCATACACCAAAATGCGATAGCCAAACGCCCTCATTCTCTCTATCACCGCCGAGCCGATACGCCCTGCACCCACAACACCCAGCGTCTGCTCTGATGTTCGCTCAATCGGCGATAAAACACTCTGCCACTCATCATCGCCGTACTTCCGACAGGCCCTATCGTTTTCCGCCAGTTTGCGCTGAAGGGACAGTATCATCGCACAGGTAGTATCGGCCACCTCCATCGTCCCGCAGCCGGGCGTATTGCAAAATACTATCCCGCGCTCCGCCAATGCCTCGACATCCACAACATCATACCCGGCGCCGTAACGAACAACTATTTTACAATTATCCAGCAATTGGGCTGTCTCTTTATCAACATTAAAGTGCCACACAAGCAGTGCTTCAACTTTGTGCCATTCTTCTTTGCTCTCCTGCGACTTTCTCCAATCCTTCAAAAAGCAAAATTCCGCTTCCGGAAAGACCTTTTGTTCGGCCCGGACAGGCGGCTGAACAAAATCCGAAATCCCAACAAGCCATTTTTTGGTATTTGCCATTACATCCGTCTCCACTCAAAACTGCTCCAATACATCGCATCCGGGCTCAGCCTGACAAACGCAGAACTGGCTTAGGACACGCGTATTAAACTGCTTATCCCCCGTAGCTGCAAACCTTTTTTCTAAAGCCCCATTTTGCCGATATGATATACGCAATACAAAAACAACCGGGGCCTGTACCCT
>CAYXPG010000157.1:0-4664 GCA_964467205.1 uncultured Pirellulales bacterium
AGATGGTGAATAATACAATAACCGGTCCGAGGGGGTTTTTGGCGGCGGGGGTGCGCTGCGGGATAAAGAAGTCGGGTAAGCCCGATTTGGGGCTGATTGTCTGTCCGGCAGGTGCAAAGGCGGCAGCAGTATTTACAACCAATAAAATCGTATCGGCAGCGGTACAGGTGAGCAGAAAGCATATTAAAAGTGCCAGTATCTCGGCGGTGGTTGTTAATTCCGGCAACGCCAATTGCTGCAGCGGCCAATCAGGTATTAAAAATGCAATCAAGATGTGCAGCGAGACGGCCAAGCAGATTGAAATTGACCCGCATAATGTGTTGGTTGCTTCGACTGGTATTATAGGTGAGCAATTGCCAATCGGTAAAATTACAAAAGGGATTTCAAAGGCGGCAGCTAAACTTTCAGCGTCAGCGGCGGCAGGGTTGGGTTTTGCAAAGGCGATAATGACAACCGATACCAAACCTAAGCAGGCCATCAGGCGAATCAGGATATCAGGCAAAAAGGTCATAATAGCCGGGACAGTAAAAGGAGCAGGTATGGTTGGGCCGAATATGGCTACAACTCTTTGCTTTATTACTACCGATGCAGCTATAAGCAAGGCCTTATTAGCAAGGGCATTAAAAGCCGCTATCGGCAGTTCACTGAATAAACTGACCGTTGACGGCCATCAAAGCACTAATGATACGGCGATAATTCTTGCCTCCGGGGCGGCGGGTAATCGGTCTGTAGTCAGCCAGTGTCCGCGATACAAGAGATTTGCTAAGGCGTTGGCGGATTTATGTGGTGATTTGGCCCGGCAGATGGCTTTGGGCGCCGAGGGAGCTACGCGGATGTTCAAGGTTGTGGTCAGAGGTGCGGCTACCAAGGCCGATGCGGCAAAGGCGGCAAGGGCGATAGCCAATTACCCATTGGTAAAATGCGCTGTCCACGGGGCCGACCCCAACTGGGGCAGAATTATCTGTGCGGTCGGTTCGGCCGGAGTGAGGTTAAAAGAAAATAAACTTTCCTGTAAAATCGGTGATATTAGTGTCTTTAGGGCAGGGGCGCCCGTAAAGTTCGATGTGAAAAAGGCGAGTAAGATAATGTCACAGACCGAGCATACAATAACGGTGGATTTGGGTGCGGGACGGATGAGCGATTTTTGCTATGGCTGCGACCTGAGCAAAGAGTATATAACAATTAACGCTGATTATCATACATAGCTGATGCATCAAATATGCACGAAGCCCGCTTGTTTTGATTTTCTCCGACAAAACACTTGAAAAGCAAATTCTTTTGATTAAACTGTGTCCTTTCGTATTTATTTTGTATGCAGGAAAACCAAAGTTGAGTTCTTAAAGGAGTGAAAAAAGTGAAAGTTTTTAAGAGTTCAGTCGGATTTTTGGTGCTGATATTGGCATTTGCTGCCAGAGCAATGGGGGCGGAAGGTTCTGAATCGGCTGGGCCGGTCAGTACGCCGGCAAGCTGGGCCATTGCACCGGCTGCTTCACTGTTGGCCCTGGCCTTTGCGTGGTTTTTCTATAAGAAAGTGATGGCTGCACCGGAAGGCAATGAAAAGATGATTGAAATCGCCCGGCATGTTCGTGAAGGCGCCTACGCTTATCTGTTCAGGCAATACGGCGTGGTTTCGCTGGTGTTTCTGGTATTACTTATCATCTTTGCGGTGCTGGCGTATTTGGGTGTACAGAACCCCTTCGTTCCAGTGGCATTTTTGACGGGTGGTTTCTTCAGCGGGCTTTGCGGCTTTTTGGGTATGAAGACCGCTACCAACGCTTCGGCGCGGACGGCTCAGGGTGCCAGCGAAAGCTTGAATCGCGGCCTGCAGGTTGCCTTCCACAGTGGCGCTGTTATGGGTCTTGTCGTTGTCGGCTTCGGGCTGCTGGATATTTCACTGTGGTATCTGGTTCTGGATAAGCTGGTTTACACGGCCGAACATATGAGAGAAGGCCTTAATTTCCTGGGTCTGACTCTGGTAAAGGCCGGAATGAGCTCCGACCACAAACTTGTTGAAATCACTACAACAATGATAACCTTTGGTATGGGCGCTTCGACCCAGGCATTATTTGCTCGTGTCGGCGGTGGTATCTACACCAAGGCAGCCGATGTCGGAGCCGACCTGGTCGGCAAAGTAGAAGCCGGTATCCCCGAAGATGACCCCCGAAACCCCGCAACAATCGCTGACAACGTTGGTGACAACGTTGGCGACGTTGCCGGTATGGGAGCGGACCTGTATGAAAGCTATTGCGGCTCGATTCTGGCAACAGCGGCTTTAGGAGCGGCCCTGACAATGTCTCAGGAAAATGTCCTTAAAGCGGTTTTGGCTCCAATGGTAGTTGCCGGTATGGGTATTATCCTTTCGATTCTTGGTATTTTTATGGTTCGGTGCAAAGAGGATGCCAGTCAAAAGAACCTGCTTCGGGCACTTCTTTTCGGTACACTGGGAAGTTCGGTATTGATTATTGTTGCTGTGGCCGGGCTGGCTGCAACCGGCTGGATTACCTGGGGTGTGTTCGGTTCGGTCGTATCCGGACTGGTTGCCGGTGTGCTAATAGGCCAGTTTACAGAATATTATACCTCTGACGAATATAGTCCGGTCCGCGGTATTGCCGGGCAGACAAAAATGGGAGCGGCAACGACAATCATTGACGGCTTCGCAACCGGTATGTATTCAGCCGGTCTGCCGGTGATAACGATTGTAATTGGTATCCTGTGTGCGTTTGGCTTTGCAGGCGGGTTTTCAAATATATCGATGGGTCTTTACGGTATCGGCTTTGCCGCAGTCGGTATGCTGGCTACTTTAGGCATTACTCTGGCCACCGACGCCTACGGCCCAATTGCTGACAACGCAGGCGGTAACGCTGAGATGAGCGGCCTTGGGCCGGAAGTGAGAAAACGAACCGACGCCCTTGACGCCCTTGGCAATACCACCGCAGCAACGGGAAAGGGTTTTGCGATTGGCTCAGCCGCCTTGACAGCAATGGCACTTCTGGCTGCTTACATTGAAGAGGTCCGCATATGGATAGGCCGGCTCGCAAGCGAGAGTATCGATGGAATATATCGCATTGGGGATATGGCGTTTTCCGCCAACGGCCAGGTTGCCGGTGCCATCAATGTAAAGACCGCTCACGTAATGGATTTCGTTAATGCCTATGGGCTCAATATTATGAATCCGAAATTGATTTGCGGACTGTTTATAGGTGCTATGGCGGCCTTTGTGTTCTGCGCTATGACGATGAAAGCCGTCGGCAGAACAGCGGGGGCTATGGTCAACGAGGTACGCCGGCAGTTTCGGGAAATACCGGGCATAATGGAAGGGACAGGGCAGCCGGATTATGCCCGCTGTGTCTCTATTTCAACCCGCGGTGCCCAGAAAGAGATGATTCTGCCCTCACTGCTGGCAATTACCATCCCTGTTTTAACGGGTCTTCTCCTGGGAGTAGCTGGTGTAATGGGAGTGCTGGCAGGGGGATTGAGCTGCGGTTTTGTTCTGGCAATTACGCTTAACAATGCCGGCGGCGCATGGGACAACGCAAAAAAATATATTGAAAAAGGCGCCCTTGGCGGCAAAGGCTCCGATGCTCACAAGGCAAGCGTGATAGGCGATACCGTTGGCGACCCGTTCAAAGACACATCCGGGCCGAGTCTGAATATCCTTATTAAGCTGATGACTATGGTAAGTGTGGTCTTTTCAGGTGTTGTGGTAAAGTTTGCCCCTGTTGTCAGCGGCTGGCTTGGCCTGGGTAAATAATTGCCGGCGGGCCTGAACGGTTGACATAATTGCATTATACGGGTAATCTATCGGGGTGGCCGAATCGGCCGCCCCATTTTTGTTATTGCTCCGCACCGATGTTTGATGCGGCAGAGGATACAATTTGGCGAAGAAGCGAAATACAGATGCAAGAGACTTTGCTTTGGCTGCTGCCAGGATAGCGGCTGGTCGGCATTGCAGTGATATTGTGGTTTTGGATTTGAAGGGCAAATCGCCCGCTACGGATTATTTTGTAATCGCTACAGGCACAAGCGACAGGCAGATGCGCGCCGTGGCTGATGAAATCAGCGAAGAGGCAAGAAAAGGTGGTCTGCAGCGGTTCGGACGGGCAGGCTATGAACAGGCCCGCTGGATTTTGCTCGACTATGTTGATGTCATAATCCATATCTTTGACAGCGAATACCGGGACTACTATGATTTGGAACTGCTCTGGGGTGATGCAAAAAGATTGAATATCGATTAATGATTATTGATTATTTTCTAAAAAAAAGAAAATGAAGTTGGTTGTTGAGATATTGGAAGGCAGAATAAGTGCAGCGATGTGTGCCGTCAGCAGGCGAGCAGACTGTGCGGCCATAGTAAGGCCGGCTGCTGACGCTAAATTCGGCGATTATCAGGCCAACGGCGTAATGGCGCTGGCCAAAGAGTTGAAAACCAATCCCCGCCAACTTGCAGAAGAGGTGGTAAAGAACCTTGATGTAGGTGATATTTGCGAGCCGCCGGAAATAGCAGGGCCCGGGTTTATCAATTTCAGGTTAAAGACAGAATTTTTGGCTGAAATGCTGCTTGAGATAAACGCCGACACACAGGGCAGGCTGGGAATAAGTAAGGTTGTGAAGCCGAAAACGGTCGTGGTTGATTTTTCCTGCCCGAATATCGCCAAGCAAATGCA
>CAYXPG010000158.1:0-4634 GCA_964467205.1 uncultured Pirellulales bacterium
GTTCTTACACTTCAGGCACGCGAACAGCACATCCGAAGGGACAAAGCCACCTCCAATATCTGTACGAATGAGGGACTGTGTGCTTTGGCCGCTCTTGTCTATATGTCACTGCTGGGCAAAGATGGCCTTAGAGAAACAGCACAGCTCTGCGCCGACAAAGCTCAATATGCCTATGAACGACTTACCGCCATACCGAAAGTAGAACCTCGTTTTAAGGACAGGCCGTTCTTCAATGAGTTTGTGATTGATTTACCGTCTGAAGCGGCCGACGTGACCGCAAAACTTATCGAAAAGGGCTTCGCAGTAGGTTTCCCCTTCAGCAGGTATTACCGCAAAATGGAAAAGTCAATGCTGATTTGCGTTACCGAAAAAAGAACCAACCGGCAAATCAATGACCTGGCCGAAGCACTCGAGAGGGTCTTATGAAACTGATTTTTGAAAAAAGTGTTCCCGGACGAAGGGCACTCCGAACAGGCCCAACTGATGTCAACACAATAGCAAATATAAAAAAGAACCTGCTGCGTGAAACCCCTGCTGTGCTGCCCGAACTCAGTGAGCTTGATGTGGTAAGACATTTCACAGAGCTGTCTCGCAGAAATTTCGGCATCGACAACAACTTCTATCCGCTCGGCTCCTGCACTATGAAATATAATCCCAAAGTTACCGAGCGTATCGCCGCTTGTCCCGCCTTTGCCGATTTGCATCCTCTGCTGCCTCAGTTAAGAATGGGCAGAATGCTCGCGCAGGGTGCGCTGCGCGTTATTTACGAAACAGACGTTCTCCTGCGCCAAATAACCGGAATGGCCGGTTTCACAATGCAGCCTATGGCCGGAGCCAATGGTGAATTGACAGGGATGGTGATTACGGCTGCTTACCACAGAGACAAAGCCAACAAAAAAACCACTATCCTTATTCCCGACAGCGGCCACGGCACCAATCCTGCCAGTGCCGCAGTTGCCGGCTATAAAGTTGTCTCGATTCCAACCGGCAAAAATGGGGTTATGGACTTCGATGCTTTTAAAAAGTCGCTCAATGACGAAGTTGCAGGACTGATGCTCACCTGCCCTAATACTCTTGGGCTCTTTAACCCTCAAATCAAGCTGATTTGCGACCTTATTCACAGCGTTGACGGTCTGACTTATTATGATGGTGCCAATCTCAATGCAATAGTCGGCAAGGCCAGACCGGGGGATTTTGGCTTCGATATTGTGCATTTGAATCTCCACAAAACCTTTGCTACGCCGCACGGCGGTGGAGGACCCGGCGCAGGACCTGTCGGCGTAAATGAAAAACTCCTTGAATTTCTGCCGGTCTCAATTGTCGTCAAAAGAGACGATGGTACTTATGCACTCGAATACGACAGACCGAAATCCATCGGCTATATCGCTCCTTTCTACGGAAACTTCGGCGTCATATTAAAGGCCTACGCATATATCCTTATGCTCGGCAAAGAAGGGCTCAGCAGAGTGGCTGAAAATGCTGTGCTCAACGCAAACTATATAAAAGAAAAACTCAAAAACCATTACGACCTTGTCTTTGACCGGCTTTGCATGCACGAATGTGTCTTCAGCACCACAAAGCAGATGGCCGAAAACGACATCCACGCCTTCGACATTGCAAAGGCACTTATAGACAGAGGCTTCCATCCTCCCACCGTCTATTTCCCCATAATTGTCAAAGAAGCAATGATGATTGAGCCGACAGAAACCGAGAGCAAAGAAACGCTTGATGCTTTTATAGATGCGATGATAGAGATTGCCGAACTGGCCGAAAACGCTCCCCAAAAACTCAAATACGCCCCCGTAACCACCTGTATATCTCGCCCCGATGAAACCACCGCCGCCAGGGGCCTTAACATCGCCAGTTTATAACTGACCCTCTGCAGGAAGGACATTCGGATGAGCTCAGTCGAAGCCCTCAAAGCAGCTCGTCAATCGCAGCGGCAAGGTCCCTCTTGCCCGTCAGCCCAACCCACTTCTTCTGGATTTTACCGTCCTTGAATAGAATAGTGGTCGGTATTGCACTTATACCAAACTCTACAGCACTATCATGGGCATCGTCGGTGTTGAGCTTGCAAATTCTTGCCTTCTGGGCATATTCATCTGCCAGTTCTTCCAGCACAGGACTCATCATCTTGCACGGCCCGCACCACGGCGCCCAAAAATCAACCAGTATAGGTTCCTGTGAGTTATGAATTGTTTCGTCAAAAGAAGCGTCATTTAGCTCAATTACATTACCAGCCATTATTTTGTCCTTTCTACTAAAATACAGCAGACATTTTAATGGCGAGCAACAAACTTGTCAAACACTAATTTGAAGTTTGTTGTTTATAAATCTTCGACTGATTCTGTTTTTTCTTTTTCGAATTCCCTGTGCGCAACTGCCGAATCATCTTTTGGCGACAGCTCGGCAATTGGAATTGCCGCTTTTTGCTGAGGTTGTCTTTGAGATAATTGCCCCTTCCCTGCCTCTGTGGCAGCAATTATGGCCTTTTGTACTGCCTCCCCAGGCGCCTCGTCGCTCTGCGCATATAACTGAAGGGGCCCCGATGATGACCGCTGCTTGACACGAACCAGTTTCTCACGTATCAATTCCAAAAGGGCCAGAAACAATCCAATCATTACCACACGGTTGTTCCCGGACTCGAAAATTCGTTCAAAACGCATCGTCCCTTCACTCTGCAAACGGTGCAGAATCTCTATCTGATACAAGTCAATAGGCGTATCGTCGGTGATATGGCTTACATCAAGACTCACACCACCTGTGGCCGTCATAATCGAGTCAAATGCCTCCAGCAGGTCCCAGACGCTTATCTCTTCTATATCTATGGCAGGTTCGGAGTTCGGCTTGAGCTGCTCAACAAGGCTCCCTGGCCGGGCAAAACGCTGCTTCTGCTCTTCGGCCGCTGCGCTAAGTAAATTGGCCGCATCTTTGAACTTCTTGTACTCGAGCAACTGCCGGATTAATTCGGCACGCCCGTCCACTAAATCATCCGAATCCAGTTGGTCCGTCTCTGCCTTCGGCAGCAGCATCGCCGATTTTATCTGCATCAAAGTGGCGGCCATTACTAAAAAATCACCCGCCAAATCAATATCCAGACTCTTGAGCATTTCAATATAGTGAATATACTGCTCGGTTATCTGTGAAATCCGGATATCGTAAATGTCCATCTCGTCCTTGCGAACCAGATACAAAAGCAAATCCAGTGGACCTGCAAATATATCAAGATTTACCCGATACGCGCTCAATCAATCCTCCTGCTGCTTTTCCGGTTCCAGTATTTCCAGTGCCTTTTGGGCTTGGCTTTCAAAGGTTTGCAAACTGGCCGCCATTGCGGGTATGCCGCCAAACGTACCTGCAAAGTTTTCGCCGCTTAGGACCGATTCGATTCCAAAATCAGCGAGCAGCTGTTTTGCCAAACTGGCCTCGATGTAACTTCCAAATTTCTTAATTGTAACCAGCCTTTCTGCCATAGTTAAGCTCCCAGCCCCACGGCCTTTCGGGCACGGGCGAGCGTCTTCGATGCCACTGCTTTTGCCCGTTCGGCGCCGTTGGTAAGGACTTCTTTGACATAATCGATATTATTTTCAAGCTCGGCCCTTTTGTCTCGGAAAGGCCTGAAATAATCTACCATCAACTCGGCAAGACGTTCTTTTACTTGACCGTAGCCCAGTCCGCCGCTGCGGTACCTGTTTTCCCACTCGGCCAGCTCTTCCTCAGAGGCAACCAGCTTCAAAAGTGCAAAAACATTGCAGTTCTCCGGCTCTTTCGGCTCTTCAACAGGTGTCGAATCGGTAACGATACGCATAATTTTTTTCCTGACGCTCTTTTCCGGCTCGAATATCTCAATGGTGTTGCCGTAGCTCTTGCTCATTTTCTGTCCATCTAAACCGGGAACAACAGCCACCGATTCGATGATATATGCTTCCGGCACGATGAAGGTTTCGCTGTAATTGTTATTGAATCGGATGGCAATGTCGCGGGTCATCTCGATGTGCTGCTTCTGGTCGGCGCCGACCGGAACAAGGTCGCTGTCGTAAATAAGAATGTCCGCTGCCTGCAGCACAGGATATGCGAAAAGACCGTGATTAGGACTAAGCCCCTGAGCAATTTTTTCCTTGTAGCTTGTGCACCGCTGAAGAAGACCCATCGGTGTTACACACGACAGCAGCCACGTCAGTTCGGTAACCTCCGGCACGTCGGATTGACGCCAGAAAACCGTTTTTTCTGTATCAAGCCCTAATGCCAGATAATCCAGCGTAACATCAAGGGCGTACCCGGCCACTTCGGCAGGTGCAGGGTTGCTCGTAAGAGCATGGTAGTCGGCAATGAAATAAAAGCAATCGTGTTCGCCCTGCAACTGAAGGTGCTGACGCATCGCTCCGAAGAAATTGCCTATGTGAAGCCGGCCGGACGGCTGTATACCCGATAGTACTCGCAAAGAAAACTCCTTTATATCAAATCACAAAAACACCGTTAAATACACTTCCAACAGCCGGAGTGCGGAAATTTGCTGTCAAAATAACCAAACCACAGCCAAATGTCAAGAATTTTGCACAGCTACTTTGGGTTGGATTAAGTATTACGGCAGGAGTTTGGAGAGGGCTTGAATACTCTTCTTCCTGCTTTGATAG